>SMXK01000016.1 GCA_004356265.1 Bacteroidota bacterium | reverse complement strand
TCTGGATCATCCTGAAAGGCCCGTCGACCACATCATTATCACGCACGCCCATCACGATCATCTAGGTGGTCTTCCTACAATCATTCGGTCTTTTCCGCACGCATCGGTGCATATGACTGCCGCCACCAGAGAACTGGCAGACATTCTACTTCCCGCGTCTGCGAGACTGCAGCAGCGAAAACTTCGAGAAGGCTCGAGTACTTCTGATCCTATATTTTCAGAGGATGATGTTGAGGCATGTAGTTATCTTTATGTATCCCATGACCTTGAATCTCAGTTCGATATAACAGGATATAAAGGAAAATCTCCGGTTCGAGCTAGGTTTTTTGACGCCGGGCATGTACTTGGATCCGCTGGTATTCTGCTGAACTATCTGGAGAACGGTTCAGTTAGATCGTTATTCTATACGGGAGATACGGGGATGAACCCGCAGACTATTCTGCCGGGCGCTGCATATCCGGACGAGGCCATTGACACGTTACTCCTTGAATCTACGCTCGGTGCTGATCCCGAGACAGAAAACACGAGCCGGCGAGGCGAAGAAATTCGCCTCGGGAAAGGGATTTCTGAGACGCTGAAAGCGGGCGGTACCGTTCTTATTCCGGTTTTTGCACTCGGCCGTGGTCAAGAAATTATCGCTCTGATCGATCGGTTCAAGAGGCGTGGCATCATTCCGGATGAGACGCCGGTTTTTACCGCGGGTCTGATGAGAGCGATTTCGAACATTTACGATAAGACCCGGCATACTACGCCGCGACTGAATCAGGATTTCCAGGTATCTGGAGTCCCACAGAACCGTCTGCCGCGGGGCCAGGCCGCTTTCAAAAACTCTCTGTCGGAACCGGGCATTCACGTAGTCGGAAGTGGAATGATGTTCGAACGGACGATTTCAAACAGGCTGGCTCAGATACTGGCAGAATCCGAGGAAAATGCCATCTTCATTGTCGGATATACACCCCCCAACTCACCCGGGCATCATATTATAGAAGCAGCCAAACAGGGGCGCGGAACGGCCGTCGTGATTGACCGTGCCCGAGGCGAACAAAGCCTGAATTGCCGCGTGGAGCGTTTTCGATTTAGCGGGCACAGTCACCGAAGGGATCTGTTGAAATTGGTCGACCAACTTAACCCGGGCAAGATCGTGCTCGTTCATGGGGAGACGAAAGCACGGGAATGGATGTCAGATAACATCCGCTATTTTAACGCGGATATTGATATCAGTTCGCCCGGTACGGGTGATGAATTGCTGATCTGAATCCCGCGCGATGGGGTGCTGATCGCGGTGCCCGCGTCAGCGCATCAATCTCGATGGTAGTTGAAAAAGGGCAACCATTTCAGTTTGTCTTTATTGCCCGCGAAATTCAAGAGACCAATTTGCAGGCCGTTTAGCTTCTCAGCCCAATTCAGAATCCCGATGGAGACGCCACGATGTTCTCCTTTCACGTGGTTGAACGCAGAAATAGTGAGGCCATTTACCTGGCCGTTTTTTCCAACCCGAAAATATGCCGGGGCAATAACAAGGCCCTTAATCCGTTCGCCTCCAACAACAAGAGCACCTGCAAATCCTGTTATTTCGGGAGCACCGACCGCAATACCAGCCACATGGACACCTTCTAGTTTTTCGCCTGCTCCAACGGCGATACCCGCCGCAGAAATACCCGTTAGATTGCGTCCCGCTCCGGCGGCCAGAATACTGAACATCATTCCCGTTGCGTCTCGTCCTGCCCCCGCCCCCAACCCGCCAAACATTACTCCGACGGCGTCATTCCCCGAACCGGCACCTAACCCGGCGATCATCACTCCGACGGCGTCATTCCCCGAGCCTGCTCCCAACCCACCGATCATGATGCCTTTCGCGTTTCTGCCCGAACCAGCGCCCAGGCCACCGATCATAATTCCTTGAACGTCCCTGCCAGCGCCGGCGCCAAGCCCACCGATACCGATACCAAACATGTCCTGACCAGCTCCCGCGCCTAGTAAACCTGCAATTATTCCGGTGGTATTTTCTTGCGCACCAAATCCGAGTACGCCAACGCCGAGCCCTGTAAAATTCCTTGCGCCTGCTAGCGGCAGACCGATGGCAACACCCGTCACTGTACTGCGAATATTCTCAGACGGAGACCAGATCGTTACATTCAGTCCGGTCATTCTTCGCAAGCGCACGTCCTTGAAATTAAATCTGATTCCAGTGATTTCTTCCGAATCACCGAACGATATACCGGTGTTCCCAGCCGTCAGGTCAATACTTTGCGCGCTGACACTGGTAGATAGAAACGCTACTATTCCGAAGACCAGAAAAGAAATTGACGTGGCGATAGTTCGTCGATCAGTCTGCATAAATGTTGGGGTGTTTACACTGTATCATGCATGCTACAGTGCAATCAATTAAAGGGAATCCAGAATTTGCCTGTAGTTGGCCGCAGACATTGTTTTTCTGTTTGATTGATTTGAACCGTTTTGTGCCGCCTGAACAGACAACTCTTCATACAGGTTCGTATCTATTTCGAGAAAGGCAAACGAAGGAATGCCTGCATCTGTTACAATATCCCGGATAATTTTAAGCATGGCCTCCGCGTTTATTCCCGGAAGAATTGATCCAAGCGGCTCTCTGATGGCTTCCAGCTCATATGTCAGTACAGGCGCAATCAATACAGCATTTAACAATCCATGTCCAAGGTCTGTAAGCCCTCCGATACTTTCGGACAGACAGTGCACTGCTCCTACATCTGCATTTCCAAACGCCATTCCGGCGAGCGTTGATGCGCGCATAACGGCCTCCCGCGCAACCGAATTGGCTGGCGTCTTGACGAGTGAAGGGAGATGTTCAACCAGCAACTGAACGGCTTCGCGTGCAAGCACGTCTGAAACCGGGTTCGCCGGTTTCCCTATGATTGTTTCGACCGCATGCGTGAGAGCGTCAATCCCGGTCTGCGCAATCAACGTGGTTGGAAGAGTTTCCAGCACATCCGCATCCACGATCGCTAGAGCCGGAAACATACCGTCTCCTTTTATACTGATTTTCCGGCGAGAGATGGGATCAGACAGGACCGATACCCAGGTCACTTCAGACCCGGTGCCACAAGTCGTCGGAATAGCTATGAACGGCGCAGCCGGTTCAGGGAAAAGATTTCGGCCCTCATATTTCAAGATGTCCCCACGATTTCGAATCAACATCGAAACAGCCTTGGCGGCATCCAGAACACTTCCACCACCAATTCCCACAATCAGGTTGAGATCCGCCCGTCGGGCAATCCGCGCTGCACGATCGACGGTTTCAACACGCGGGTTTGGTTCGATGTCGTCAAACTCAACGACAGCAATGCCGGCATCGTTGAGCTGAGCCCGCACGACAGCCGGCCATTTCGTTTTCGCCAAACCGGGGTCATACAATAGCATGGCCCGTTCAGCGGTAAAACGGTTCATGTACCGGGACAATTCAGCTACGCTGCCCGGTTCAAGGACGACGTGGGTGGGAAGACGAAACGGCATGTGACGTATAGATCCGGGACGGTTTAGAAACCGGTTTCGGATGATGACCTGGGGGGAGACTGATATAACGCGACAAGATCGAGGGCCGAACCCCAGAGATTAAGCGTCTCCTGGATTACCGGATCGATCGTATTAAAAACCGGATACCAGGCCTCGCTGCGGAATAATCTCTGGCTCATTCTGGCTTTCAGAAGAACTTCCAAAACGTCCTGAGATCGCGCCAGATCAGACTTCAGAAAAATTCCTTCTGCGATGTCTTCGCCATCCTGAACAAATGTGAATCCTTCCTCACCCGCATAACTCACGAATTGTGACCACATTTCGTCTGAGATCGAATACGTATCCAGAAACTCGTCCTTTTTATCATCCCAGCGCGTCCGAATTCTGCTTTCATATTTGTCGAATTCACCCCTCGTGAACTTTGACAGTACTGCATTCTGAAGGAGGGATCGCACCAACGGACTATTGAGAGCCAACGTCGTGTCAGGAGCGATAATCACATCGGGCATGACGCCACCACCTCCATAAACTGTTCTACCGTGGAGAGTTTCAAAACGCAGCGAGTCAGGGATGTGGTCCAGGTATTCTTCGGGATTCATGACCGCCAGTTCGTAATCCGAAAACTTGGTCGCGTAATAATCTTCCACGTTCCCATCTTCATAAGGAGTCTGGATGAGACGCCCTGAAGGCATGAAATACCTGGCGACGGTGATCTGGAGGACGCTGTTATCGGTGAGCTGGAACGGGCGTTGCACGAGGCCTTTTCCGAATGTCCGTCGACCCACTATCAGGGCTCGATCGTGATCTTGCAGAGCGCCGGCTACGATTTCACTTCCAGACGCTGAATTGGCGTCTACCAGTACGATTACTGGCTCGTCTATCAATATTCCGCCCGGAGTTACCCGGTCGATTTCATTTTCCTGTGGATTCCGACCTCGGGTGAATACGATCGTTCCGGTACCGTCCAACATTTCATCAGCAATCTTAACCGCGGCACTTTTAATTCCCCCGGGATTCTGGCGCAGGTCCAGCACCAGACGTTCAAGCCCCTGCGCTTTCAGAGCTGTCACATGCTCGACGAATTCCTCGTGCGTCGTCATCGCAAACCGACCGATCCGGAGGTAGCCCGTTTTGTCGTCCAGCATATAGCTGGCGTCCACACTGTATAGTGGTATGATTTGCCGGGTAATTTCGAACGAGAGTGGACGATTTACACCTCGTCTTGCGACCGTCAACGTAACCGTGGTTCCAGGCTCACCTTTCAGGCGTCTTTGAATATCAAGTGAGCCCATTGTGGTGATGTCGTCGCCGTCCACTCCAATCAGTCGGTCACCTGCACGAATACCTGCTATTTCACTGGGACCGTCTGGTATCGTTGATGTTACGCGTGCGGTATCAGCGGCAGGTGCTTCGAACCAGACACCGATTCCGCCGAATGATCCCTCATATTGTTCTTGAACACGTCGAATGCTTTCTGCATCGATATACGTAGAATGGGGATCCAGATCATCCAGCATGGCCTGAATGGCACTTTCAGTCAATTTTGACGGACTGATTTCGTCGACATACTGACGATCAATCAGCAGGAACGCGTTTTCAAGTTTTTTGAGCTGTTCGTATGTGTCGTCAGCGCCAATGAGATCTTTGGCCTGAATTCCGATGAACACGCCTACAGCGATTAGTAGAACAGCAGAAAGTATTTTGCGAGAGGATTTAGACGGCATAATCCGCTGGATTTAGGCCCCTCGGGGCCAGTATAAAAGGTGGCTCAAGATATTCGCAGAGCTGACTCGACTGATTCGACACCAAGGCTGATTTTGTTTCATGATTCCATACACCATATGTGTAACCTTTCTCAAGCGACGAACGTTTTCCGACTGAATTGAGATGAACTGCCCGCAGCATTGACCACAAGTCGATTCAACAAAATATTTAACCAGTATCGGCACCGCGTGTACGGTTTCGCATACCACTATCTGAATTCCTCAGAAAGTGCGGCGGATGTCACACAGGATGTATTTGTGCGGCTGTGGAATCACCGCGATTCAGTCGATGAAGATCGATTGATCGGGTGGTTGCTGAGAGTGACTCGAAATGCCTGTGTCGATGCAATCAGAAGGCGCAAAGCGTACGAAAAAAGAGTGGAAACGAATACGGACGTGTTGATGGAAAAAGCAGACCAGTCGCCACTGCCCGATGCCCAGGCAGAATCCTCCATTTTTCAAGAGCACCTCAGAAAGGCGCTTGACACCTTGGAAGAGCCTCACAAAAGCATCGTGGTGCTCCGGGAAATCCAGGAATACAAGTATCAGGAAATAAGTGAAGTGCTGGACATTCCGCTCAATACGGTCAAAGTCTATTTGCACCGAGCCCGAAAAGCACTGCGCAAAGAATTGAACGAACGCATGGATATAGAATATGTCGGATAATCATCAAATAGAGCAGTGGGATGATCGGATAGAGGCCTACGTGGACGGGCAACTGCCGCAGACCGAAGTGGTGAAACTGGAGGCACTGCTGGACCAGGACGCCTTGCTTTCGGCGGAAGTGTCGATGGCCAATAGAATCCGTTCAGAATTCAGGTCCATGCCCAGTATCGCCTGCCCGGAAGCCGTTTCGCGGGAGATTCACCGTGCCATTCGTCGCGACATCAGGAAGCGCGCGATTAAGCGCTGGATCGAACGCACTGAAATAATGCTGAGCGGGTACCGGAAATTTGCGCTCGCCGGTCTGATTGTTATTGCCGTGATGTTTGTACTGCGTGACAACGTGGCAACGAATAATGGGGAAAGTGCTCCCATAGCATCGGTTGAACAAGCCCTGGATGATGTTAAATGGACACTGGCTTTGTTGTCCGATGCGGGCTCGAATGCGGCCGGTACTGTTCGTTCCGACGTCGTCGAGCCTCTTCTTATTGACCGACTAGGAAGCACACTTGATGTGTTGACGGAAACTCAAAACTGAATACGAGCCGAGAGGATCACGTATGACTTATTACAAAAACATCATTAACCTGGTAGTGATTCTGCTGGTAATTTCTGCAAAACCGATTGCTGCCCAGGATATAACGGACCATTCCGGTTATGTGGACTTTTCCGAAATCAGTAGTCAACTCGGCGTTGAGGCGGACAAGGAGATAAACATTCATGGAGCCATGCTTCGATTGGTTATCGCCGCGGCCCGGAAAGACGACCCTGAACTGGCCGAATTATTAACTACGGTTGACGGTATTTTCGTCCGTGGATACCGTCTGTCCGGACTGGATGTCAATCTTGTGCAAAGGCAAGGAAGGACTCTCCGGGCTGAACTGGAGCGCAGCAGCTGGGAAATATTTTTAAAAGTGAATGACCGGGATGAAAGTGTCCAGATGTATGTAAAAACCAACGGTCTTGATATAGCGGGGATCGTACTCATTTCGTCGGACCAACGATCAGATGAAATGATTTATCTGAATATCGTCGGTAATATTGATCCGGAACAGCTTTCTTTGATTGGCGACAAATTCAACATGGGGGGATTGTAACCGAAAAAGATGAATATCATTACTTCGAAAACGAATAATTGTATTGTTGTTATCGCGATTCTAGCCTCAACGATGCTCCCAGGATGCTTCTCGGCGAAAGAGATCGCCCATGTCAGGCGCGATATTGAATCAGAAATACCGGGGACCAGATTCGAGAAAGAGGCGGAGGTATCCTTCGAAGGCGGGGCGTTTACTACGATCGGTCGAATCCTCGGAAGGGTCTCCGACAACGACGATTTGTATGAGGCCGGGAGATACATTCAGGAGTTGAGGCGGGTCAAAGTAGGCGTATATAAAATTAAATCGTTGCCCGCAGAAGATGAGATCAATCTTTTCAGCTTGACTCGTTTCGATGAAGATGGTTGGCGACCAGCGACTTTTGTGCGTGAGAAGGACGAGGCCATTTGGATTTTATACAGAGAGTGGTATGATGAAATTCGGGATCTCATGGTACTGGTCCTGAACGAGGACGAACTCATTATCATTCGGATAGAGGGTGCTCTAGACCATTTGCTCGAAAAAATTGTCGAGGATGACAATTTCGTTTCCGGAGTATTTGGCCAGATGCAAGAATGGGATAGCGAATTGCATTCTTCAAAGTAGCCCATCACGAGGGTCCCGTGAAGTGTTCCGGGAATCGTCCGACCCAAAGAAACTGAAGTCGGTATTCAGCCGTATGCCGGACCTGAATTGACTAACAGCATCTATCGGGATACTTATGAAAACAGGAACTATAGTTCTACTGGCAATCGTGTTGGGGGTTGGCCTTTTTGCATTCTCCAGTGTCGGAACATACAATGGATTTGTGACCCATGAAGAGGCCGTTTCACAGGCGTGGGCAAACGTTGAAACCCAGTATCAGCGCCGGTCGGATCTTATTCCAAATCTTGTGAGCACGGTTCGTGGAGCTGCAGAATTCGAGTCCGAAACTCTTGAAGCCGTCACGAATGCGCGCGCTCGGGCGACCTCGATTTCAATATCAGCAGCGGATCTGGGAGATCCTGCCAAACTCGAGCAATACATGGCTGCCCAGCAAGGGTTAGGCGGGGCTCTTGGTAAACTTCTCGCCATTTCGGAGAATTATCCCGAATTACGCGCGACCGAGTCTTTTCGGGATCTTCAGGTTCAACTCGAAGGCACCGAAAACAGGATTAATCAGGCTCGCCGAGACTATAACGGATCCGTTGCTGCGTACAATACGAGCATCAGACGATTCCCGGGATCACTGGTAGCAAGCATGACAGGATTCGATTCGAAGGCGCCATTTGAGGCGCAAGCAGGGGCCGAAACCGCGCCTGTCGTAGAATTCTAAATCCGGTTTTATTGGTGCACAATACGCTGATTTCCCGTTTTCAACGGCTCCTGGCGCTGGTTCTTGTTCTTCTGAGCCCGGCGTTTACAACACTCGCGGTGGCGCAAGTTGACGCCGACTCCGGAATTCGAAATTCGGGTCAGTGGGTAACAGATCAGGGCGACTTTTTCTCAAGCGCTCAGGAGCGGCAGTTGAATGGAATGCTCAAAAGTTACGCCGATACCACTTCGACCCAGATCGTAATTGTTACTGTTCAGGATCTCGGCGGAAAAACTGCGGCTGATTTTGCCCTGACTGTCGGGCGTGACTGGCAGGTCGGGCAGGGTGGGAAAGACAATGGTATCGTGATATTAATGTCGAGAGACGAGCGTGAGGTCGTTATCGCGACCGGCTACGGGATGGAAGGTGCTGTTCCGGACGCACTTGCAGGCCGAATCGTGAGAAATATCATGATTCCCCGGTTTCGGGAAGGAGATTTTTATCAAGGAGTTGTTGACGCTGTTTCAATTATTATTTCTGCTGCCTCGGGCGAGTTCGATGCTGACTCGTTTCGAGAAGTCGAACGTACACAACGAGGTATCCCACCAGGTTTACTTCTTATAGTGATTGTTATCATTTTTCGTGTCGTCTCCGGCTTGCGGCATAGACGGGGTGGCACTGGCGGCACGCGGTATCGGAACAATAGTTTGCTGCCCATACTGTTGTGGAGTGCACTCGGAGCAAGCAGCCGCGGCGGCTTCGGCGGCGGCGGATTTGGAGGAGGGGGCTTTGGTGGCGGCGGTTTCGGCGGGGGCGGAGGCTCGTTTGGTGGTGGTGGTGCCGGTGGTAGTTGGTAACATGGATCGATTAACGACACTCTTACAATATCACGAAGAAGACCCGGGCGACAGTTTTATCCGGTTCGCATTGGCAAGCGAATATGGAAAGCAGGGCGAACACATAGAAGCACTCAAATGGTTCGAGGAATTGCGCGAAAATGATCCTGACTACGTAGGCACGTACTACCACATCGGGAAATTGTACGAAACGCTGGATCGACAAAGCGACGCCATTACAGCCTACAAAGAGGGCATTAAGATCGCAGGTGCTCAGTCGGATCAGCACGCACGATCCGAACTCCAGTCAGCGCTCCTCGAGGCAGAAGGTCTTGGATTTGATTGATGTATTGCCGGAGTCGATAGATTTCCGCATATTCAGATCCCACTTCCGTCATTCTATGTTCGCATGATACATTCAGCCAAAAAAGCGATTGTTCGTATTGCGATTCTAACCGCTTTCTATCCAGCGGCCTCAGCCTTCGCACAGACCGCGGATACTACCGGCACCTCTCCGTTCGTTCTAAGTGGTGGAGAGACGTTGTACAGCCTCTCGACTCAGTTTAACATTCCGATTGATTCGATTTTGACTCTGAACGAAAACTTGCCTGCCTATTTACAGGCAGGAGATGTGTTGCGAGTACCAACCGATAGATTGGCTCGCCGGATTCGAGTAGCGTCCGGTGAAACGCTTTTTGCCATCGCGCGGCAGTATGGAGTGTCGGTGAACGAAATAAAAAGAGCCAACTCCATGAGTGGCAGCAATCTCCGGTCTGGACAGACATTATTGATTCCGGGGCATGGTGATACAGATCTCTCAGATTCGGTCAAACATAGTCGTCAGGTCGTGGCGTCGATGGAAAATATCGGCTCTGGAATCGCCGTAGTGTATCCTCAGAACTATATAGGCCGTACGACGGCGAGTGGGAGGGCTTACAGACCGGATCTGTTTGTCGTAAGTCATCCGGACCTTCGAACGGGATCTATCGTGCTTCTGTATTCGCCGGATTCGGAGAAAGAAACATTTGCAGAAATAATCGACCGCGCATTTACCGGACACCCTCAAATAATCGACGTTTCGGAAGCCGTTGCAACACACTTAGGAATGAAAAGAGACGGAACGGACCTGATCGAAATGAAGGCCGTCGAAATTATTACGGAAAATTGATTTGATGGAGTATCAAACGAAAGCCATAGCGGGTGGGCGCACAGAATATTTTTCGCTCACGCGTACGGCCACTTACAGTTATCTGGCCGCGCTGCCGCTGTTTCTGGCCTATGAAATATTGATTCTCGTAGTGAACGGCGGCGGAACCGCTCAGATAAGGGTTGGAGCAGACGTCTGGATTAAGCAGGCCATGTCGACGATCGGCGCGCCGGGATTGTTTTCTATCGGCCTACTCGTAATCCTGATCGGGACCGGAGTGTATTTCGCTGAACGAAAAAAGAATGTACCCGTGTATGGGCGATATTTCCTTTTGATGATCGGGGAGAGCCTGCTGTATGCGATTGTTGTGGCGTTCATAGTCTCCTACATAGTCGGGGCTATTTTTGCAGCGGGATTGGTAAATGTTGAGGCGTTTACGGGCACCGCAATGTCGGCACAGGCGTCCGGACCCGGGAAGATCGAAATGCTTGTGTTGTCGATCGGCGCTGGCTTGTATGAGGAATTGGTTTTCCGTGTCCTGCTGGTAGGCGGCTTGTACTGGGGAATAAAGCACCTCGCTTCGGAAAAAGTAACGGCATATTTGATAGCAGCAGTTGTTGGAGCAGCCATTTTCAGTGCGGTTCATTACATCGGTCCCCTGGGAGATGTGTTCGAATTGTCCTCTTTTTTCTTCAGATTCCTTTTCGGTCTTGCGCTCAACGGTCTCTTCCTGGTTCGCGGATTTGGCGTGGCAGCCTGGACTCATGCACTGTACGATATCCTTGTCGTGTCACAAATATTGGGTTAGGTCGTAGGCGCGGACTTACCGCGATGATTTACGGAGAAGACGCGTTTCACGAATTAACAGTTAGAACGGGTACAAATTTTGAAATCTTCATTTCGAGTTGTCACAGTAAAAGGGATCGGCATTTTTGCGCACTGGACTTTCCTGGTGATGCTCGCCGGTCTGTTTGCCTTCTATTTGTATCAGGGATTAAGTGTCGTGGCTGCTCTTATGGGCGTAGCGCTGATCTCCACTGTTTTCGGTTGTGTTGTTCTGCACGAGTTAGGGCATGCTTTCATGGCCAGACATTACGGGATTCCGACTCTGGACATCACCATGTATCCTATCGGTGGCGTTGCACGCTTAACGCGAATGCCAACGAAGCCCAAAGAAGAGTTCATGATTGCCATTGCCGGCCCGGCCGTAAATGTGGCCATAGCCGCCGTTCTGTACGTTGTGAATGGAATGATGGGTGCTAATATATCGATGTACGAGGCCATGAATACACAGGCAAACGTGCTTGGAATGTTGATGTGGATAAACATCGGATTGGTCGTATTTAATATGATGCCGGCATTTCCGATGGATGGAGGACGCGTTTTCCGGGCCGCCCTCGCCACTCAGATGGACTACAGAACGGCAACACATATCGCCTCACTTGCGGGACAAATCATCGCCGTTGTTTTCGCGGTCTTCGGAATATTTTCAGGGATGTGGACGCTTCCGTTCGTGGCGGTGTTTGTCTTTATCGCCGCACGACAGGAAGTTCAGCACGTCATGGATCGAACGTGATCACATCCGGGAGCGGTGCAGGGAACGGATTGACGGAGTCGGTGTAGCTCGGATTCATTCGAATCGTACGTGCCCATGGACGAATATACCGTCGTCATTCTTGTCTCACTGGTCGGCTTTGCCCTGCTCGCCGCAATACTTCTGGTACCCGTGTACCGATTTTTAAAGAAGGAGGAGAAGATCTCGGAGCAATGGACGGTGGAGGCCTTGCAAAAACGCTCAAAGGAAAAAACGACGGGAAAAAGCGAGCCCGAGCAAAGTAGCTCCGCGCAAAGCGAGCCCACGCAAAGTAGCTCCGGCCGGTAAATTTCTGCTCGAAATCACTGAAGCTCATTGGTTTTCTGGAGAGGAATTAATTCGCGATTCGACCCGGATCAGTGGTCGAAGTTTTTCCAATGTTTTCGATCCGATTCCTGAGACTAGTAATAAATCGTCGACGATCAGAAAACCACCCAATTGGTTGCGGGTCTTAATAATTGAGGCCGCGAGAGACGGTCCAATTCGCGGTAATTTTTGCAATTCCTGGGCTGTGGCAGCATTCAGCTCAATTCCTGTGTCGGGCTGAGGCTGAAATTCCGGGAGAGCAGCAATTTTCGCCTCGGCCTCAAGAAGGTCTATACGGGACAAACTGTCTGCCCGGTCGGTCAGGCGACGAAATTCGGCGTCGAAGGCCACAAAGTCCGGATTCCCAGATGTCTCGTCATAAAAATTGGCATAACGAACGGCCGATCCCAGTAACAACAGAACAGAAATGAGGAAAAACATCCGGAATTCCTTTTCGGTCATCCCGATGTAGTGCTGAATCTTGTATAGCAGCTTTCGCCCTGATAGTATATGCTGTTTCATCGGTTCTGAGCTTTATTCCGTTGACACGAACAGCGGTGCGATGTAACCTCAGAACTTGATACTCACGCGCGATGATGCGCAAATTTTACACCCGGTAATTTTCGTTGTCCGTTAAACAGTCCATAGTCACCACAGATGCCATTGTAATTCGATCCATGGAGTATGGTGAGTCGAGTCGGATCGCAACACTTTTCACAGTTGATTTTGGGAAGATGGCTGTCCTGGCACGGGGCTCGAGAAATCCTAAAAGTAAGTTCGGTTCAACGCTGGAGGTGCTTTCGTATATCGAATCTGTCATCTATGTGAAGCCGTCTCGCGACCTTCAGTCCATTAGCGAAGCCAGTTTTATCCGGTCGTTTCCCTCGATCCGAGAATCCCTTGAAGACATCGAAACAGGGCTTCGAATGATGGAATTAACGAACGCATTTATGCAGGATGGAGACCCCAACCGTGAAGTTTTTTCGCTATTGGTTAGTACCCTGACGGCCCTCGGGACGTCAACGCAAAATCGACGAAACATATTACCCTACTTCCAGATACAGATAGCGGCAATTCTAGGATTTGCCCCCGGATTTGATAAGGGGGATCTGGAGAATCTGTCCGGCATGTTCGGGGCACTGGAATTGGAATCGGGAGTGATAGGAGACGAATCGATGCCGGGCCACCGCGCGTCCAGAAGTGCTCTTCGCGCGTTTGCGATCTTGGCGCGCGCATCGTTATCCAATGTTCTCCACATGACTCTTAATGATACAGAACGCCGGGAAGTGGAAGAACTCGTTTCGGCCTATTTGAAATACCACTTTGAAGAGGCATATCCGCACAAAAGCGAACGCGTTTTCGCCCGCTTAGGCAGGCCATTCTGAGAACGTGGATTCTGCTTTGCCGGACAACAAATTGCCTACGGCAGGACGTTTTCAGTAAGTGTTAACAGGCCCTCACTGAAAGTATGTACTCAGGACTTGCACCACAGCTATTTTCTCCATAGGTTAGCATATGTGTAACATATGATAGATATTTGACCCGGTCTCAGATCATGCCTCGTAGAGAACTCACAACTAAGCAGAAAGAATTCCTGGCGTACATAGCGGACTATGCTCGAAATCGTGGCGTGTGGCCTACTTATCGCGAGATCAGTGAACGCTTCGACTTCCGATCTCCAAACAGTGTTACACAGAATTTGCAGGCGTTGTTCAGAAAGGGGTACCTGATGCGGGATGAATCAGGATTTCACCTGCCGCCAGAAAACCAGGATCCCGTTACAGAAATTGGCATTCCGATTCAGGGGATCATCGCTGCGGGAAGGCTTCAGGAGGCCATTGAAGAAAATCTGGGTACAATTACTCTTGAGACTCTTTTTCCGCAGATCGACAGGATATTTGCGATTCGTGTATCCGGGACCTCGATGATCGGAGCAGAGATTCACGACGGTGATTATGTCTTGTTGATCGATGATGATATTCCGAATGGCGGAATTGGAGCCATTTTATACAACGGCGAGACGTCGCTCAAGCGCGTCTTTTACGACGAACAGGGCTTGCGGCTGGAGCCGGCAAACGAGAAATACGATGATATCCTGATCCGGCCCGACGTATTTGAGGAAGTACGTGTTCTCGGGAGATATGTGGGACACGTCAACAAATCCGGCATATTCCGGAATTAGGCTCGCAGGTAAGGCATCCTATTATTTTTCACCTGAATTAGACGGATCTTATCGGCGGCGGTCGTGTGGAACTTGCGAAGATAATTTTGCATTGTTGCACCGAAGAAAGTAAGGGATGAAAAAGCCAAATTGGCGACTGAATTTGGGTCGAAAGGGTGGGTTCTGGCAGAATGGGTACTGGTACGATCTGCACCTTGAGAGGCGCATGCCTCTTGCTATTCCCATGTTGGAGGAACTCCTGATTGCGTTACCACCATTGGAAGATGATACATTGGTGTGTGATCTCGCATGCGGAACAGGAAATGGCAGTTTTACCGTTCTATCCGCCTATCCGACGTCCGAGGTGGTACTCATCGATCGGGATACTAAAATGCTGGATATTGCCCGTGCGAAGCTGAATGAGTTACAGGTGGATCCGGAAACGATCGAGGCAACGATTTCCACCGATGGAAATCCTCTTCCCGGCGGGCCGTACGATGTGGTGGTCGCTACTCTTTCTTTGCATGAGTTGGTGGGCGAAAACTTGTCGGTTGCAGAGGCAGAGGGCCGTTTCGAATTACTTTTTCAAAGTATTCGGGCATCTCTTACTCCTGGTGGACACGTCATCATAGGTGATCATGTTGGTTCTCTCTCCTTGTATCGGCAATTGAAGGCGATGGAACGAGCGGGGTTCGTCGACGTCGATTGTGCATGGCGCCAGGATGACTTTTTTGTGGCGGGTGGCCAGGCGCCGGGATAACGAGGCTGATATATTGCTCCAGCTGATCACGAGACTTTCCCTCTCAAACGTACTATTTTGTTACGATAAATATCGCCTCTCCAATTTCTGAATCCCCTTATTCGTGCTTCGCATGATTTCCCGACCCAAACTGACATTTTTTGCCGCATTGCTCGGCGCTGTGGTGCTGATCACAGGACCGGGGGAACTGCAGGCGCAGTCCCGCGCCGGAGATGACACAGGATATCCGTTTTCCTGGTCGGGCGTTACGACATATATGGTGGTCGTTAATTCCGACGGAACCAGCGATTATCAGAGTTTTGCAGAATTAACAGCGCGTTTAAATCAGAGCCCGTTCAGCGGACACGGAATCGAAGCGTTGGTCGTTTCGGCTGCTATGACTGAGTTGTCCTTGGCATCTGCATCTGCCGGTGAATCAGAGGGGTCTGAAAAATGCGCGATCGCCGGAAAGGAATTGGATGTGACAATCGGTGGCGCAACCGGGTTCAAAGATCTCATTGCTGCATCACACTCTCTTGGCATGCGCGTCGCACTGTTTGAGGGAGGAGAAAACTGGTGTGGTGCTGAGGATGCAATTGCGTTTAATGCTCTGAGGGTGCAAACGGGAGTCGATGGGATAATCGTGAACTTGGCTGCATCGGACGCGGGAAATGATATGGCTGCTTTGCGGAAGGCAGATACCGAGGACGATCGACTTTGGATTGGGGCTGTGTTTGAGGACGCAGTACAGATCGACACTTTCGAAGGAATGTTGTGGGTTGATGCGGCGATGAATAAATCGTGGGTCCTCCCCAGGGAGTCTGACGATCTTGCCCTCAGAAACCAGTTCAGTAGATCTGTAGAGTTTGCCGTCAATCATCCGGACGTGTCGAACATAGGTATGATGAGCGGCACCGAGTCGTTTACTATCAATGATCTCAACTCACTTCTTTTGCAACCAGGAGTTATAGCCCTTCATGACGGTCAGGTCGCGTCTGATCCTGCTACTATGGAACACTGGAGAATCCTTGGTTCCTTTCGAGATAAACACCCCGCGATCGGGGAAGGAGCTCATGAGGACATCTCAAATGACCCGTATATGTTCTACCGGGGGCTGCGAATAGGTCCTGACGTTGATGAGGTTCTGGTTGTACTCGGAGCGAGTGGAAAGGTGAGATTAAAAGTATCACTCGTCTTCGACGACGACACTATTCTGCGCGATGCCTATACGGGCAAAATCGCCATGGTCTCGTACGGGCAGATACTTTTGCCAGCCCACGAGAACGGTGTGATGTTGCTCGAAGAAGTCAAATAGTCCTATGTGGTCAGGCTTCCGCGCTCGTATTCTCGCTCGAACGTTTATCGCGTATTCTCGCTCAGGCGTCGACCGTCGACGAGTTTAGAAACTCCCTCAAAACGTAGTGCAGGATTCCGCCATTCCGGTAATACTCCACTTCAACCGGTGTGTCGAGGCGCGAATTCGTCTCGAACTCGATTGTGGTTCCGTCGACTTGGACCGCCCGAACATTGATGGTAGAGCGCGCCGTAAGATCGTCGGAAACATCGACATCAAATGTCTCGGTACCATCCAGGCCCAGCGAGTCGGCGGTCTGCCCGTTCGCATATTCCAGGGGAAGAACGCCCATCCCGATAAGATTGGAACGGTGAATTCGCTCAAAACTGTCAGCGATTACAACTTTAACGCCAAGCAGTAACGTTCCTTTCGCAGCCCAGTCGCGACTCGATCCCATGCCGTAATCTTTACCAGACAATACAACGAGCGGAATTCCGGCTTCCTGATATTTCATTCCGGCATCGAATATGCTCATAACTTCGTTTGTCGGGAGATAGTTGGTAATTCCACCTTCAGTCCCGGGAACGAGCTTATTTTTGAGTCTGATGTTGGCGAATGTGCCACGCATCATGACTTCATGATTCCCACGACGAGATCCATACGAATTAAAATCAGAACGAGATACGCCGTTTTCGGTGAGGTACGCGGCAGCGGGTGAATCAGGTGAGATTGCGCCTGCCGGCGATATATGATCCGTAGTGATTGAGTCGCCAACCATGACAAGAACTCGGGCTCCGGCGATCGACTTGATCGACGGTGTATCAGGAGTCAAGTCAAAGAAAAATGGGGGCTCCTGGATATATGTTGACGTATTGCTCCACTCATAAATCGACCCTTCAGGAATCTGAATGGCATTCCATGTTTCATTGCTGTCCTCAATACCGTCGTACTCACGAGCGAACATTTCGGGTGTCACACACCGGGTTACAATGTCGCTTATTTCCTGGCTCGAAGGCCAGATATCTCTCAGATAAACAGGATTTCCATCGGTATCGGTGCCGAGGGGATCAGTTGAAAGATCGATATCCACCGTTCCAGCAAGCGCATAGGCCACAACGAGTGGGGGAGATGCCAGATAGTTTGCCTGGACTTCCTGGTGAATACGGCCTTCGAAATTTCTATTTCCGGAAAGAACACCTGCCGCAATCAGGTCGCCATCCGCAATGGCGGCAGAAGCAGCCTCCGGCAACGGGCCAGAGTTGCCGATGCAGGTGGTACAGCCGTACCCGACTATATCAAATCCAATCTTATTCAGGTATCGCTGCAGGTCGGCTTCTTCCAGGTAATCGC
The DNA here is from genome assembly GCA_004356265.1 of Bacteroidota bacterium. GTDB lineage: Bacteria > Bacteroidota > Rhodothermia > Rhodothermales > UBA10348 > N075bin62. Next base: position 1,287 of record SMXK01000016.1, on the reverse strand, counting down.
GGACAACTTTCGAACCAGGTGCCATGCTTGTTTTAACGAAAGAGGGGACAGACAGTCCTTTTTCTACCGCCCTTTTCGCTACAAGACCAGCTCCAATCATTACAGACGGATTGCTGGTATTTGTACAGCTTGTGATGGCTGCAATAGCCACGTTTCCGTGGGTCAAGGTCTCAATGTCTCCAGTCGGGTCATTGTACGCGCCAACCATATTAAGCTGAGAATCTGAAAGACCGAATCCTTGCGGGCCCGCGGGCGCCGAGAGTGATTGGCGGAACGACGTCTGCATGTCGTCAAGGTTGATCCGGTCCTGTGGACGTTTCGGGCCAGACAAACTCGGCCGAACCGTTGACATATCGAGTTCAAGAACATGTAGAAATTCTGGATCAGGAGAATCATTGGTTCGGAATAATCCCTGGGCCTGTGTGTACCGCCTGACCACTTCGACCAGCTCGGGCGAGCGACCCGTACGTGTAAGGAAATTCAGAGTCTCCTGGTCGATCGGGAAGAAACCCATCGTGGCGCCATACTCCGGCGACATGTTTGCAATTGTAGCGCGATCAGGGACGCTCATGTGTTCAAGGCCGGGACCGAAGAACTCTACAAATTTACCTACCACGCCAAACTCTCTTAATATCTGGGTTACGGTAAGAACAAGGTCCGTTGCCGTCGCTCCTTCCGGAAGCGAACCGCTTAATTTGAATCCGATTACCTCTGGCATCAACATATAAACAGGTTGCCCGAGCATCACAGCTTCTGCTTCGATGCCTCCCACGCCCCAGCCCACAACGCCGAGTCCGTCGATCATGGTAGTATGAGAATCCGTTCCGACCAACGAATCCGGGTAGTACGTGCTCAGCCCGTCGTCTTCCTTTTTACTCCATACACACCGGGCGATATACTCGAGATTTACCTGGTGGCAAATGCCACTGGCGGGCGGTATAACTGAGAAATTGTCAAAGGCTTGTTTTCCCCATCTAAGAAACTCGTACCGCTCGTTGTTTCTCTGAAATTCGCGATCAGCATTGATGACAATCGCGTCCGGTGTTCCAAACGAATCCACCTGAACCGAGTGATCGATGACGAGGTGAACCGGAACCCGCGGATTGATCTCGTCCGGGTCGCCGCCCAAACGTCCCATTGCAGAACGCATCGCAGCGAGGTCGACCACGACAGGCACCCCTGTAAAATCCTGCAACAGAACACGGGATGGAAGGAACGGAATTTCTACTTTCGCAGGCGCTTTCGGGTCGTAGGTGGCCAGCTTCTTTACATCATCCTGCGTAACGA
>SMXK01000015.1 GCA_004356265.1 Bacteroidota bacterium | reverse complement strand
GGGCTTACATAGGAATTGTCTAAATATAGCCCGAATCGGATTAGAACGCGACGTGTAAACGCGTCGCTGACTGATCCACCCCCGTATTCAACACCAGCAGAAAATCTGTATCGGTCTGTGTACTCGCCATCGTCGTTCAGGCCCGGAAACGCGACATCGCTTGTGACATTTCCCCAGCCCTCATACAGGAAGTCAAGTGCGAACGTCATTCGTGCGTTTGCCTGATATGCCACCGCGAGTGTCGCCGAAAGCGGTAGTTGCACAGCGCTAACCTTAATGGTAGCAAGAGTATCTGCTGTTCCAGCACGGCCGGAACTGAAAACTCTGGTGCCTTTAAGGGACGTCGGGAGGGTCAATGTCGCTCCTCCTGAAAAGCTCTTCGCGGTGGTCAGAAAACCCGTTTGCCGATACCAGATGCCGAATGTGCCCGTGATTCCAGACAGCCGGGTCGACTCCACGACAATTCCATCGTCGAATGCAGGGTTCAGAAAACCTGTACTCTGAACGTGCTCCAATATTCCCCATAATAAATCTGCACTGGCACCGATGCTAAATCCTGTACGCGGTGAATACCCGATGCCCGTTGATACTTTCTGAAGACCGCCGTTTCCGTGGAACGTCACAGAGTACGGCGTCATATTTCCCGTGCCTGGATCAGACTCGAACGTGCCTTGCTCTTCAACTCTATACCCGACACGAGTATAGGGTGAACTTGAGAGACCAACTCCTATCTTATATGACAGAAGGGGAAATGATATCTGGATCGCGTTCAGATAACCGGAGGCGAGGTTGCTGTCTTCGAATCCGTCCGCGCTTTCAGTAATATTGTTCCGGACGAATCCTACCGTGAACCGCGTAAAGAAGATATCACTTAACGCCGCTGGATTCCCGAAGTTGGTTCCTCTGTCAGATCGCGTTGCCAATGCGCCACCACCCATTGCCTGGCTTCGGGATGACGTCATCCCAACGCGTTCGCCAAGTCCGAACCGAGAATAAATAGTACCCTGTGCTTCGCTTTGAGCGTGTACGGTTGGTGTCGAACTAAGGAATATCAGGCTGCCGGTAACTACAGCGACAAGACGAACAACAGATCTCAATGGATTACGCTCGGTCATTCGGTGATCACTTGATATTTGTAACAGTCAGAATGACGTGTGGCGCCTTTTGGCTATTTATATCGTCCACAAACAACACGTTTATGGTAGACTCTGATACCGGTACTGAAATTTCGAACATGGGATCGGGCAGAATATCAAGAATAATGCCTGTTATCGTTTCGTTAAACGTCAGTTCATCCTCAGGAATGCTCCCTTCCACAAACGTAAAGGAACCGTCTTCTGCTGGGGTAGCGGCCGCCAGTAATACGCGCAACTGTGGATCACCGAACGTCAAGGCGAGGTAGAGTCGTTCAATTTGAGGTCGATAAAACCCTCCCGGTGTGTTCAGGCTGGGCAACGAGTCGGATATTCGAAATATCGTGCGGTGAATGATCCCATCGAGTTCCGGATTGAGCTTAAGTCCGAAAGCCACGTCGACTCGCGCCGCCGCTCCATCCTGAATTAAAACAGAGCCGGGTACATCAATGTCTCCCGTTTTTTCAATGGTGGACACGATTTTACTCATAACGAAAATCGATGTATCTCCGGGGACCGCAAGTTTCATCGTACTTGCCGCATGGCTCACACCGAGCACGGCGTTGCCCGACAATGTTCGCAGCTGAAATCCGTGAAAGACCTCTGAAAAGTTATCGCTTCGAAGAATTTCGTCGTTTGCCTGAATCCACTCCGATGGGAGCTCGAATCTCAGAATCTGTGCATTCGATTCAATTTCCATCTGCATGATCGGATCTCCGATCGTAAGCACTGTATCGGCAGACACACCAACAGCATCCCAGGAGTCGATTATGTCACTAATCTGAATGGTGACACCATCTAATGTGTCGCCATACACATAGTCGATATGGAGCGTAAGCTCCGCCATCGAAATACTATTGTTCCGAAACTCGTCGCTAACGGATTCTGTCGGGAAGAAATCAATGTGCCCCGAGGCGTCAATCGTTCCTACCGCCGGGTCAATTACGGTCCCGAACAATGCTCGTTTGGCGCCTTCCGAAAATGAGCCGCCGGTAATATCAGGGGTGCCCTGTGGCTCAAAAACAGTCGTCTCGACCTGGATCGAAAGAGGTTCTCCAGCCTGCGGATCCAGCAGACCTGATCCTACATTTCCTGGAGCGCTGTCGCAACCTGCCTGGAGGCCAGCCAAAAACACGAAAATAAGCAGAAAGAGGGAAAGACGGGTGTTTTCGATCATATCGAATATAAAAACATCATAGCGTCTGATAAACGCTCAACGTTGGTCGTTTCGTACCCTGGAAAGGATTCAAATTAAAATCACCGGAGAATAATATCCGGGGATTCTTGGTCAGCGCGTTTTAATGCGAAATACGGGTACGAGGTTTCGTTCTGATCAGGGCTATTCGATATACTCTAATCAGGCAAGAACACTACTCAAAAGCCCCTCATAAACCGCTGTAGCCTCACCTAACTGGGCATCCACGTCTTCCGAGAATTGTGGCGTTTCTGGTGAAGATTCGGCAGACGGAGGAAGAATTACAGCGTCGGCGAACATCGCACCCAGATCTGTCGGGGTTTTGCCAATTAATTTTTCATCATCTGTCAGGCTCAACGACTTCAGGTGACCGGCTTCAATTCGACTATCAAACGAGACCGACTCGGGCGTGTAAATGATCTTGCTGTCTTCGAATAGTTCGTCGCCTGCGAACTCTGTTCTTAGTACGTATGGCACGAATCCGCTCAGCCACCCAAAGGCATGCACGTAGTCGGGTTGCCAGCCTAAATTGCGAATCGTCCGGATAACTGAACGGGCGTAAAATGCAGCGCGGTCCAGATTGTCAGGAAACAGAATGCCCTGCCGATCCTCAAATATTCCTTTCCGCTTGAAATAATGATCGTTGTCCATGAAATAGACCTGTAACCGAATGCCCGGAATGGACGCTACTTTCACTTTCAGGACTTCCGTCACATCACCCAACGTAATTTCGCTGCCCGATAGTCTGATCACTTCATGCAACCGATTTCGACGCTCGCTGACCGTGCCATACCTCGGCATCATGATGCGGGTTTCATAATCGCCCGTTTCAAACAGTGCTTCTGGAAGATGTCGGACGAGTGTCGCGATTTCAGACGTATTGGAAAACGGTGCGACTTCTCCGGAGATGAAGAGAATCCTCATTACATTACCGATTAATGCGGGTGATACTGGTACTACGGCGCCTTCAGGACCGGATAGCAGAGGCGTATTACACCGCATACTTACGGTATCTGACGTCCCCGTTTCCCGGAATAGTGACGTCGAACAGCTCGTGCAAACACTACAGAACGGGGTCTGGGAGCAATTTTCACACGATGGATCGAGCCCTGCAATTTAGCGATATCTACTTGTTTTTACAATACTATATGCGAAATTGTACATCCGGGAACCAGGTTTCAGTAGGGCGTTGATCAGGAATCCCTGATCCAGCCAAGAATGACGACTAAATCTTACATATTGTTCGACGGTGTGTGCGACCTGTGTAATGGCAGCGTCAATTTCGTTCTGGACAGGGATGAAGAGCAGATGTTTGTGTTCGGGACCCTGCAGTCGGAAGAAGGCAAAGCGTTGATTAAACGGTTTGGAGCTGAGGACAAGGAGATGAACTCAATTCTATTATTTGATTCCGATTCCGAAGGAGTTCAAAGGGTATTGAGAGAGTCGAACGCCATTATCGAAATCGTCAGCCGACTGCCCGGCATCTGGGCAATGGCTCGCATTCTTCGGATAATACCGCGTGTTCTGAGAGATTCGGTGTACCGATGGGTCGCACGGAATCGATATCAGTGGTTCGGACAGAGGGACGTCTGCAGGATTGCCTCCCCTGATCTTCAGGACCGGTTTATCGCTCCACTTCGATCTGTTGCAGAAGTTCAAAATACTTCTGAATAAGCTGTTCGAAATCAGGCGCGTATCCGCTGTCAAGAGCGCGAAAAAGGTCACGACGGAGTTTCTCGATTTGTTCAGACTGAGACAGTTCCGTTGGACTTGGTCGGTCGATGTCTTTTCCGATCCGGCCTTCCCGTTTTTTATCTTTCCCTTTTTCCTGCAAAGATCGGGTTGCTTCCAGCATTCTGGTTAGAATCTGTTGCTGGCGCTGGATGGTTCTCCGGGATGTTCGGTTTTGTTGAAGCTCTCCAATCGACTCCTGCATTTGCTCGGCGATTCGATTCAGATCGCCAAGAATCTTGTTTCGCGCCATCCTGTTGCGGCTGAGCTGCTTCAGGTCACGGCGAATTTTCTCTTGCTCTCCACCGAGTTGTCGCATTCGCTCCATCATGTCGGTAGTCAGTCGATTTCCCTGCGCATCATTCAATAATTGCTGGATCTGCTGATTGAGCTTAGTTTGTTGCTGCCCCAGATTCTGCAATTGCTCCATCATCTGCTGCATGCTCATGTTGCTGGAGCCCGATGCAGAACCGTTCATCATTTGATTCAGCAGGTCTGACAATAAAAGAGCAAGCTCATTCAAGTGTGTCATTGCAGATTTCTGGTGCCCGGCAGATCGTCGTGCCGCGGACTCACTCAGCGCTTCTGTTGACGAACCCATTTCCCGGAGCGAATTTCCTGTGTGTTGCTGGATATCCCGGCTCATCTGCGGGATTTTTTTAGAGAGTTGCTGTAGTGTGTCCGCGACGATCGTGAGGCCTTCCGCCAGCGTTACCTGTTTTTGGGCAGACTCGCGGAGCAGCGGACTTTCCGGGCTTAATGATTCGACAGTGATTCGTAGAGCTTCCTGGCGTTCGGAAAGAATTAAAATGTCTTCGAGAGCGAGGCGCAATCCTTCTGTGTTCAATTGCAGTTGCTGGCCGGACATGTTTTGCTGCATCTGTCCCAAGTCACCCTGGAGCTTGCTCAGCTGCTCTTGCATCTGTTGCTGCCCTTTCTGTGCCTGATCCATTTGTTCTTGCTGAAGTTGCTCTGCGTTCTCCTGCATTTGCTTGGGGAGCTCCTGGTCCTGTGTGTCATCCGCCAGGTCCTGCATCTGATCAGATGGAGCATTGTCAAGCTCCTGCATGCGCTCTTGAATCTCTTGAAGTTTCTCTTCCAGCGCCTTCATGTCCTTCGCGGCTTGTTCCTGCTCCTTTGCCAGCTGTTCCGCGTCTTTCTGCTGGTTGTCGCCCGATGACTCTTGTTGTTTTTCGTCGGTATTTTTTTCTTTGTTGGCGTCCGCAGCCTTTTGTTCGTTCTGAAGCCGGGCTGTTTCCTCCTGGATCTTGTCTTCCAGGTTCTTTAACTCCTCGGCACGCCGGGCAGCCTCTTCCAGATCTTGTTGGACACGCATCTGTTTGAACAATTCGACAGCCCGCTCAAGTCGCTGATTATACATCTTCTCATTGAACTCGAACTCGTTGAGATTCTTCTGCATCTCGGCAGGATTCATATTCTGCATGGACTCCTGCAATTCATTCAGGGCGTCCATCAATTCGGGTGAATTCACTTCATCAACAACCTGCTGCAATTCTTTGAACAATTCCAGTGTCTCTTCGGAAACAAGGTCATTGTCCTCCATTTGCTCTGTCATCTCTTCGATCAATTTCGAGATTTCATCAACCGCAGATTCCAACTGCTCTTGTTTTGACTGAAGGCTTTCGAGGCGGCGTTTATCCTGAAAGTCGGATTCCGGTTTTCGTCTGAGGTCATCCCTCAATTCTTCGAACGCGTCTCTCACCGACTCAGCCTCTTCCATGAGACGCTCGAGTTTGTCGTCTGTATCATTCTGGGTCCGATCGAGTGCTTCATATTGCTCTGCGAGTGACGGGAATCGCAGAGAATAGATCGCCGTTGATGCGCCTTTGGGGCCGTGAACGGTATCATTATCCCAGATGCGTAGATAATATTCAAAAACATCGCCCGGGACAGGATCGAGACCTGACTCCTCTTTTAATAACCAGTCATGCACGACTTCTTGATCAAGCAAACGTCCAGCGACATTTCGAATTCGAATATTGGAAAACACAGAATCGGTCGAACCAAAACGTGATTCTGTGCGGCGGTAGTAGAGTCGCATCGTAGAGAAACCGAAATCGTCGGAGATGCGGGCTGTCAAAAAAACGACAGCCTCCTCAGTTAATTCAGTGTGTGGTTCCGGAGCCGTAAATACGATCGACGGACTCGCATCAGCGACAGCTTCAACGTTGTACGAGATGGCGTTGTCACTCCGAATGCCTTCAAAACTGATCACGGAAAAAGAATAAGTTGTTGATTTGGTGACTACGAATGTTGCTTTCGCCGCCGTCGTATCCAATTCAAGATCAATAGTTGTGCCATCAGAAAATGTAAGTTTACCCGATTCTGCGGATGCCCCCCCCAGAGACAGTTGAATAGAGACTTTCGTGCCTTCGATTGCGACTATATCTCCTACATTCGGGTCCAACGTCTGGCCGGTGAGTGCGGTATAGGCTGGAAAATCCAGGCGGACATTCAGGTGTTGTATAACCGGGCGTTCGATCACTCGGATGGTAAACCACTCGCTCTCGATGCCTTCAGAGATTGCCCGGTACCGCAACGATTGCCGAATGTCCCGAAGGTTATACGTGTACCGGCCAGCCGATTCCCGGGTCATTCCCAGGATCGAGGAGCGAACTTCGCCGTCAAACGAATATTCGAGATCAACGCCCACCGGCATCCGGTCCCCTCGGACGTTTATACCAAACGAAACCGAGTCACCCCGTATAATTTCAATATTTCCTGGTTGAACCGAGAAGGAGAATGCTGCTGGTTGCGTAAAATTCTCGGTCGGTGAGAGGATCCGGTGGGAAGCGTCCGTAAATGTGGCAGGGCTCGCACCTATGAACAGAGCAAGTGCGATAACTGGCAAAAGCGCGAACATGCCGTATCTCTTGAATCGATCGGTGCTCAGTACGGGTTCGAACGACAAGGGTGATATAGTCTCACCAAGAGACCGCACCGCTTGATCCAGAAAAACGTCAGGGGCATGACTGTGAGCGCCGTCCGTCAGTTGAATCATGTTGACCAGGCGGTCTTCGATTTCCGGAACCGCCTTTCCAACCTGCTTCGCTACACTCAACTCATCTAACCCGCTGAGCCATCCGGCGTGGCGAGCAAGAGGGATACCAACCTGATGAATCAGCGCTCCGAGGATGGCCAATAAGACGGTAGCTAACAGAATCGTCCTGTAGGTTGTCGACAACCACAACCCAGCCTCCAGAGAAACCGCCAGCAGCCATACACTGGACGCAATGATAAATGTCAGAAGAAGGCCTGCCAGGAGCGCGTTTCGAGTAATTTTTAATCTCGTCGTCTTCAATCGTTCCCGGATTGAAAGAATCAGGCTTCGTGTATTTTCGCTCATAGACGGATGTTATTGGCTGAGATTCATGTACAGTCAATCTTGCTTATGAGTTTCGAAACCGGATCTGATTTTTCCCCCGTGACGCAGATTTCTATCCGTATCTCACTACTTTGCGATTAATCGATTTTCAAGGTTACACGTACTGCTGTGACACACGTAATGCTCAACAATAAACTTTTTCGGTAACCGCCCGGCAGTATGAAGACGC
>SMXK01000014.1 GCA_004356265.1 Bacteroidota bacterium | reverse complement strand
AAGCCGCCCCGATTTCCACACAGGTATTGCAGCGCGACCGGCACGCGCATTACATGTCTGTGCTGGCTCTGATCGGTGCCACGCTTGAGAAGATGGCGATCGAAGTACGCGGGCTTCAGAAAAGTGAGGTGCGAGAGGTTGAAGAGTCGTTCCAGAAGGGCCAAAAAGGTTCTTCCGCCATGCCGCACAAGAGAAATCCGATCGGTTCTGAAAACATCACTGGGTGTGCACGGCTTCTGCGAGGATATATGATTGCGTCGTATGAGAGCATCGCGTTATGGCACGAGCGGGACATCTCTCATTCATCCGTTGAACGTGTCGCGATACCGGACGCAACCACCCTATTGCACTATGCACTGTCCAGATTTGGGACGCTGATTGAAAACCTGACCGTATTTCCTGAACGGATGTTGCAAAATATGGAGTCCACGTTCGGGTTATACAACAGTCAGCGGCTCTTACTCAAACTGATAGACACAGGAATGAGCAGGGAGGCTGCGTATGATCTTGTTCAACCACTGGCCATGCAGGCGTGGGATGAACAACGGTCTTTCCTGAAAATCGTACTGGAATCAGAAGAGATGTGCGCCGCCATTCCGACAGAAGAGATCGAAGATGCGTTCGACCCCAAATTTTATCTCGGAAGTGTGGATGCGATTTTCGAACGCGTGGGTCTCGCGTAACTGACGCGGCCGAGTCGTTAGCCTTTGCGTCCGTTGATGCGCTGGTACGATACAAACCGAAAACCGTCCTTTTGGTTTTCTTTGGTGATTTCGTACATCGGTCCGATCAGGTGCTCGTAGTTCGGGAAGAAAACGTCACCTTCTTGTCGGCCTTCCACGATCGTCAGCTCCATGCGGTCCGCAATGGGAAGAAATGCTTTGTAAACTGTGGCGCCGCCACCGATAAATAGGCGAGGCACGTCCTTCAGGGCATTTAATGCCTCCTCGATATCCGGATAAACTTCGACCTCTTTGTACTGCGGATACGACGCATCCGTCGACAAGACGATGTTGCGCCGACCCGGCAATGGTTTTCCATTCTGATGTATCAAAGACTGAAAAGTCTTGTGCCCCATCAGAACTGCGTGGCCTTTGGTGAGCGCTTTGAAACGTTTCAAATCTTCCGGAATGTGCCACGGTAATTTCTGTCCCTTGCCGATAACCCTGCTCAGCTCGCCAACGGCGGCTATGATAATAATTTCTGTTTTCTGCATTAACAGAGTTTCGGTATTCAGGCGCGAGGCTTAAGCCGGTCCAGATTATACTGCCACCGGGGCCTTGATGGACGGGTGATACTGATAGTCGAGGAGTTCAAAATCCTCGTACTCATAGTCGAAAATCGACCGCGGTTTTCGGCGGAGTTTCAACGTAGGAAGTTCAAACGTTTCGCGACTCAATTGTTCATCAATCTGATCCAGATGATTTACATAAATATGTGCATCACCGATGGTGTATACCAGGTCTCCCGGCTCAAGATCACATTGCTGCGCAACCATATGGATCAGAAGTGCGTACTCTGCAATATTGAACGGTGCTCCCAAAAAGAGGTCATTGGAGCGCACATAAAGTTGGCACGAGAGTTTTCCTTCAGCGACATAAAACTGGTAAAACATGTGGCATGGAGGCAGCGCCATCTGATCAACTTCACCCACGTTCCACGCATTTACAATATGTCGTCTCGATCCGGGGTCGTTCTTTATGGACTCTATCACACGGGCTATCTGGTTAAATGTCTCACCATTGGCACCCTGCCACCGCACCCACTGCTTCCCGTAAACCGGACCAAGATTTCCATCTTCATCAGCCCATGCATCCCAGATCTTTACGTTATGGTCATTTAAATATTTAACGTTCGTATCACCTTTCAGAAACCACAATAACTCGACGGCGAGACCCTTGAAGTAGACTCTTTTTGACGTGACGAGAGGAAATCCGTCGGCGAGATCGAAACGCATCTGATAGCCAAAAATGCTTCGTGTACCGGTTCCGGTCCGGTCCATTCTGAACACACCGTGGTCACGTACATGAGTGAGCAGATTCAGATACTGCTTCATATTAAAAGCTGCTTCATATAGAAAGCCGATTCATATTGAAATTGGATCTTTTAGGTACGGTGCGGATAGATGACCGATACGACCTGATATTTTTTCATATCGGGTTGAATACAAGGCCTGAAAGGCCGGTCATCAGTCGTCTAACAATGTACGAATTGTGCCGTTTGAACCCAGACAGAATGTACCACAGAATTTACACCAGAAACAGGGTGTAAACCATCTGAACCGTGTTTTGAATTACGCATCGATGGTGAATGAATCAGGAGAAGCCACCGTTTATCTGACGGCTGAAGACTGGCACGTTGTGTCAGATACGCTTTTTAACATGGGCACGACCGATGGAATTCTGCCGCAGGAGATATTATCGTTTTCTCGAGACGAAAAAGACTTGCGGATTGACCTTAAAACAGAAAATATTCTTGTTCATCTGGAAATGATTTAATCGTAACCCGGATGCACTTTTGAAAGTCGCAATATATGGACGAGTACGGTATCTTTGGATCCGATGTGTAAGCAACCACATTCGTGTACATTCTTAGCTCCGAAATCTTCGGACGTAGCCGAAGGCATTTCTTTATTCCTTCATTCCATCCTCCGTTTGAATGACAAGTAAATCCGTCGAAAGCCGATCTGAGGCAACTGTTTTGTTTGCGGGAGATTCCGGGGACGGCATGCAGCTCACCGGAACACAATTCACCATGGCAACTGCCCATGCCATGAATGATCTGGCGACATTACCGGACTTTCCTGCGGAAATCCGGGCTCCGATAGGCACCACGTACGGTGTCAGCGGGTTCCAGTTGAAGTTCGGCTCTACCAATATTCGAACACCAGGCGACGAGGTTGACCTTCTGGTCGCGATGAATCCCGCCGCGCTGAAAGTAAACGTAGACCGCGTTCGGGTTGGCGGAACGATTCTGGTGAATTCGAATGCATTCGACAAGCGGAATTTCGAGCTCGCCAAGATGGATTCGAATCCGCTCTCAGATGGGTCCCTGGACAAGTACGTGGTGATTCAAATCGAGCTGACAAGGCTTACTCGTGAAGCTCTGGCGGACTCGAAGCTGAATCAGAAAGAAATCGACCGCTCGAAAAACATGTTCGCGCTCGGTCTTGCTCTGTGGATGTATTCAAGACCTGTTCAGCCTGCGATGGACTGGATAAAAAAGAAATTCGCGAAGCAGCCCGATATCAGAGATGCTAACCTTCACCTTCTGAATAAGGGAATTCACTATGGTGAAACGACAGACGCATTTGCCTTTCAGATCGAAATAGAACCCGCTAAACTTCCGACCGGGAAATACCGGGCTATCCAGGGAATTGAGGCGCTGGCGATGGGCCTTGTGGCCGCCGGACAAAAAAGCGGCCTGGGCATTTTTTACGGGTCGTATCCGATTACTCCAGCCTCGGATCTGTTGCACGCGCTGAGTCGGTATAAGAATTACGACGTGATGACGATGCAGACAGAGGATGAAATCGCGGCGATCGGAACGGCCATCGGGGCGAGTTTCGGAGGAAAAATAGGAGTTACCGGGACGTCCGGCCCTGGTCTTGCGCTTAAAACCGAAGGGCTTGGTTTGGCATTAATGTTAGAACTTCCACTGGTTGTTGTGCATGTAATGCGCGGAGGTCCGTCGACCGGGCTGCCAACCAAAACAGAACAGAGTGATCTGCTTCAGGCCCTTTACAGCAGGAATGGTGATTCTCCTCTACCAATTCTGGCGGCAAGCACCGCAGGTGATTGTTTTGAAACTGCGTACGAGGCATGCCGGATTGCTGTTAAATATATGACCCCGGTAATCGTTCTGGCAGACGGATTTCTGGCCAATGGCGCAGAGCCCTGGTTGATTCCGAATCCGGATGATCTGGCTGATTTTGATGTGCAGTTTGCCCGGAAGAAAAACGGGGTAATTGACGGAAAGGAAGTGTATCTGCCGTACAAACGGGATGAAAAAACACTGAGCCGCCCCTGGGCGATCCCGGGTACAACCGGGCTGACCCACCGTATCGGAGGCCTTGAAAAAGAACATGAAACGGGCAATGTCTCGTACGACGGAGAGAATCATCAATTGATGACGGACATTCGGCATGACAAGGTGCAGCGTGTCAATCAGGAAGTGAAACCGCTGGAAATATTCGGGGACCAATCAGGCGACGTTCTGTTGGTCGGCTGGGGATCCACACGTGGTTCGATAGAGGCAGCGGTTGCCAGAACCCGAAACGCCGGACACAAAGTAGGTGCCGTTCATCTCAGATACGTCAGCCCACTTCCGCTGGATTTACCTGAAATCGCAGGCAAGTTCAAGAAATTGATCGTTCCCGAGTTGAATAACGGGCAACTGGTTAAATTACTTAGGGCGGAATATCTGCTCCCATTTGAGCCATTCTGCAAGGTTAAAGGACAGCCGTTTCGAGCAAGCGAGATCGAAGACAAAATACTGGAGGAAATCGGATAGAAGATGACCGATAAAGAAAAGAACACCCCTGAAGACGGCGCAAGAAAGCCAAAACTTCCACCGGGAATGGTGCCACGATCGCCGAAGATGCCGCCGGGTATCGCTTCAAAGACGGCCGCCGCTAAAACACCAGCGTCTGCTGCATCCGCTTCGAAAACGACGTCCGCATCGTCTGGCCGGACGAAACCAGGAACGGCGAAACCTCCGGGGAAAAGACCGGGACTCCCTCCATCGAAGAAAATGCCACCAGCAGGTGGAGACGGAGCAACGTCGGAGCTGAAGTACACACGCGCCGACTTTTCTTCCGACCAGGACGTGCGATGGTGCCCTGGCTGTGGTGATTATGCCGTGCTGGCCACGACGCAGCGACTGATGCCTGAACTCGGCGTTCGTCCGGAAGACACTGTTTTTATCAGCGGAATTGGTTGCTCCAGTCGTTTCCCGTATTACATGAATACCTATGGGATGCATTCGATTCACGGTCGGGCACCCGCATTTGCGACGGGCCTGAAAGCCAGCCGACCAGACCTCGACGTATGGGTAATTACAGGCGACGGAGACGCTCTTTCGATCGGAGGGAATCACCTGATTCATCTCATGCGGCGAAATGTAAATCTTCAGATCCTTTTGTTCAACAACCAGATATATGGATTGACAAAAGGCCAGTACAGCCCGACTTCAGAAGTAGGAAAGGTCACAAAGAGCACACCATTCGGGTCAGTCGACCACCCCTTCAACCCATCGGCAGTCGTACTGGGAGCGGATGCGACGTTCGTGGCCCGCACGATGGATCGAGATCCGAAACACATGAAGAGCATTCTCATGCAGGCGCATGCTCATACAGGCACTGGATTTGTCGAAGTGTACCAGAATTGTAACATCTTTAATGATGGCGCATTTTTCGAGTACACGGAGAAGACCTCGAAGGCAGAGAGGACTATCTTTATTGAGACTGGCAAACCCCTTGTATACGAAAACGGTACAAAAGGTCTTCGGCTCAACGGACTCGAAATGGAATCCTTGGATTTGGAATCCGGAAATTATTCGGTGGATGACTGCCTTGTTTATGATGACGCGAGCCGGGATTTAGCGGGTGTCATGAGCCGGTTATTCTGGAAGGAAAACATGCCGCAACCTTTTGGTGTGTTTTATCGCGAGGAACGTGACACGTATGATCAATTGCTTCACGATCAGGTTTCGGACGTCTTGAAAAAAAGGGGTCCCGGAAGCATTGAAGACTTATTACATTCGGGAGATACCTGGACGATAGAGTAACATTTGGGCATGCGAAAGCTTCATGAAACCCGCAATAGCGTCGTTGGTTGATCCGGACCGTGGCACTATATTGCCCGGCTTACAGACGTATCGAACTGTGTGATCTGGCCGATCGAGGGCCGGTCAAACAGAATCGAGAGAATAGAAAAGGACGCGGCTTTGACCGCAAGAAACGAATAATGAAAAAAGACATCCATCCGGACTATCATTTATTGAATGTCACTCTGGCAGACGGGACCAAATTTACCACACGGTCTACTCTTGCCGGCGAAGATTATGTTTCTGATGTTGACTCAACCAATCATCCGTTTTTCACGGGTCGTCGGCAGTACGTTGATACCGCCGGCCGCGTTGAAAAATTCCGTCGTAGATACGGCAGGAAAGCAGGTACCGAAGAAGGCTCTGACGCGGATGCACCAGCTGAATAGTTAGGCGGTTAGAACATTAACATGGGCTTATCCGTGTTAGAGGGCGACCCCTGTCGGGGCCGCCCTTTTTTATTTCCGTACAATTTGTGAGTTCAAAAACCGGTAGCACTATTGAACGCAGTTGAGCTGATAAGATTGAAACGTGACGGCCGCAGTCTCTCGGATGAACAGATTGAAGAACTCATCGCCGGGTATACCCGGGGAGACGTGCCGGATTATCAGATGAGCGCGTTCTTGATGGCATCGTTTCTGAACGGCTTTTCAGCCTCGGAATCCGCTGCGCTCACGAAGGCGATGTTACACTCGGGGGAGGTCCTGGACCTTTCCGATATCCCGGGCCTGAAGGTGGATAAACATTCAACCGGAGGGGTCGGAGACAAAGTGTCGCTGATACTCGCTCCGATCGTTGCCGCGTGTGGCGTGCTGGTACCGATGATTTCAGGCCGTGGGCTCGGCCACACGGGTGGTACTCTCGACAAACTGGAGTCCATTCCAGGCTTTCGGACAGACCTTACGATAGAGCAATATCGAGGGCAGCTGGCCGAACTCGGCATCGTACTCATTGGCCAGACGGCGGAGATCGCTCCTGCCGACAAATTGTTATATGCACTTCGGGATGTAACTGCGACGGTCGAATTTATCCCGTTCATCGCGGCCTCGATAATGAGCAAGAAACTTGCCGAAGGTATTGACGCTCTCGTGCTTGACGTAAAGTGCGGGTCCGGAGCGTTCATGAAAACAACCGAACAGGCGATGGAACTGGCTGAAGCGCTCGTGGCCATCGGAGAAGAGGCGGGCACGCCGACGGTGGCATTGCTTACGGACATGGAGTCTCCGATGGGAAATGCCATCGGCAACTGGCCGGAAGTGATGGAAACTGTAGAGTGTCTGGGCGGTGCTGAAAACCCAGACGTCATGGAGGTTACCTATGAATTGGCCGCCGAGATGATAGTGCTCGGCGAAAAAGCCAAGGGCATTGAAGAAGCGAGGCAAATGGCGCAGGATGCGATCCATTCTGGTCGTGCCCTCAAATTATTCAGGGATCTTGTGACGGCGCAGGGAGGCCATGCTGATTCTCTTGATGATCCGTCTCAACGGCTCGCTGAGGCTAAAGAGTACACGGTTAGATATTCAGGAACTGACAAGGGCATAGTTAAACAGCTTAACGCGTTCAATTGCGGCCTGTCAGCTATTGCCCTGGGGGCGGGTCGGGAAACTAAAGAAGATGTGGTAGACCCACTTGCCGGGATTATTCTCGCAAGAAAACCGGGCGACGTTGTGAATCCAGGGGACACGCTTGCGTCGCTCTATTCGAGCGATCCCGAACGATTCGAGGAAGCCGAAAATATTCTATCCGGGGCCTTTTCTTATGCTCAGATTGGAGATCAGAAGAGCGCCCTCAAACCCGAAAGACTGCTCAATCGATATTCGAATGGCTCATGGATGCATCAACCGGACACTCTTTCCGTATGAGGCGTTCATTCTCACTAAAACAGGAGTTTGTCTATTGTGCTGAACAGCTTGTGAACGGTGTTCCTCCCCGGATCCTTTCACTATATTATAGTACTCAACGGAAACTCTGCAACACAAAAAAACAGTTTAGATATGTCGATCTGGGCGCGATTTAGTCGATTTGTGAAATCGATCTTCGGCGGCGCAATTTCCGCCCTGGAAGATCCGAAACTCATCCTTGAACAAAATATCCGGGAGCTGAATGATCAGGTTCCGAAAATGAACGAGAACATCGCAACGGTAAAAGCCAACGTGATGTTACTCCGGAAAGAAGTTAAAAAATACGAGTCTGAACTTGCGGATCTGACTTCGAAAATCAAAGCCGGTATCCAAGCAGGTCGGGACGATATCGCCGAGCGATATGCGTTGCGTCTTCAAGACGTAAAAGAGGCTTTACTCAGAACCAAAGAGCAGCTCAAGTACGGCTCTGCGGCGTACGACAAGGCCATACAGGTTAAAAAAGCATTCATGCGTGAGAAAGAACGCAAGATTGCCGAAGCCAAAGATGCTTTGCGGGCACACGAGCGGGCCAAATGGCAGGCGAGAGTCGCAGATACGCTGGAAAGTTTTGAAGTCACTGGTATCGACCAGACGCACGACGAAATGATATCGCGTATCAACGAGCAGACTGCGAAGAACGAGGCGCGCATGGAAATGGCGCTGGATTCTGTCGACACGGACGCGATGCAAATCGAAGAAGACGCTGAGCAGATTCGTGCAGCTGAACTGGTAAAACAGTTCAAACTGGAAATGGGTGTGGGAGATACCAGTGGTTCGAAAGAAGAACCGGAACTGGATATTCCTGAGCAGGAGCATGAGGCCGGCACCAAGACGATCGGTAAACAACGGACTCAAAATTAGTTTTCAGCGGTTGTGTCACCTATAGCTTTGTCACTTAATGCTGTGTCGTTTAAAGCTGTGTCGTTTAAAAGCGAACGTAATTCTAAAGCATGTTGCGCTGAAAACTGAGGAGGAAGGCTTATGACGCCCGAAGAGTTTGAGAAAATCAAAGCAGCTGAAAAGGATCATTTACGAAAGGTCCGGAAATTAAAGACTGTGGTAAAACAGCTGGAGCGGCAAAAGAAAATTTCCGGCGCTTTGAATGAACTCACATCTTCCATGAGGGAGAAGTTCGATGTTCACGATGAAATGATGGATCGCGTCGCAATCGATTCAGCCCTGAACGAGGCCAGGTTGGAAATTGCGCTCGAAACCAGCGAGGAAGCTGATAGAAACGCACAACTTGCCCAGGATGAGGCGGATCTGGCTCGGGTGCGAGCCCGTCAGGTCATAGATCAGATAAGCGAAGACGATGGCAGTGTTGACGCTGCTCCTTCCTCAGGTGAGCCAGAATCCGATCGTACGGAATCTTCCAACGTAAGACAAAGGCCTGACCGACTCGAAAAAAGGGATGATTTACCTGAAAAAACTATCGGCAGGATGAAACCCTGACACGGGCTTCCGGCGTACTTGATCTACTTTACTCTTCTGGCCACGGCCGCTCATGAACGATTCGAACATTAATTACACAAAAGAAGCCTTTTTCCATCCCTGGAATCTGACGTTTCTGATTGTCGCCATGTTAATCGCGTTCACCGTGAGCATGACCGAATTGATATGGCCGTTTAATACTGTTCTGTTGCTCGCATCGGCGTTTGAATTAATCTATTTGGGCAACATGCCCAGGCAGGAGCGATTCCGGAGGGCCATTCGGTCGAGGCGCGCAGTGGAACACGCAAAGCCGCCATCGCAAAAAGAGCTCTTCCACGGCCTGTCGAAGCAGAATCAAAGGCGGTACGCAAAACTGCGGAAAATTGAGAAGGATATTGCATCGAACTACCGCAAATTACCCTATGCTTCTCAGGGAATGCTGGATAGTCATCTGAAAAAGATCAACGGGCTCCTGGACTCGTTCTTGAGTTTGCTTTATCAGAAGGAACGTTATGACGTGTCAGCAGATGGATCTACAGAGCGGGAAGTAGTGGGGGCTATGGAAAGGCTTCGGATCGATATGGAAGATGATCCACCACGGGTCAGAGCGGTAAAAGCTCGCCGACTCAAAATTCTGGAACAGCGGCTGGACAGGTCTAAAAAAGGTCAGGAGAATCTTGAAATTATCAAGGCTCAGTTGGAGACCATTGTAGACGTTACAAAATACATTCATGAGCAGTCCTTGACGCTTCGGAACCCGGAAGAAATCACATTCCAGCTCGATACACTCCTGCAGGAAGTTGAAGAAACACAGGCATCCGTTGTTGAGATGGAGGCCGTCTTCGGAAATCCAACAGATCTTCTGAGTGCAATGGATTTGTTTGAGGATCCAGATGCCGGGACCGACGAAGTTCAGGATGACCGATCGCGCGTTAAGGAACAATAAGGGTAAGCGATCGGTCGATGGTTCTCTACGCCTACTGACATTAATCGCGCTCGCAAATGACGTTTTCAACACTTGAGGTCACTCGCCATGACGGGGGCCTGGTCGTCGTAACCATTAATCGCCCGAAGAGCTTAAACGCTCTGAACGAGACCGTACTGGACGATCTGGATGCCTGTTTTACAGCTCTTTCATCAGATGCGATGGCAAAGGGAGTTGTGCTTACGGGAAGCGGCGACAAGGCATTTGTTGCAGGTGCCGACATTACTCAGTTTACGTCTCTGACCCGCGAGTCTGGCCAGGCGTTCGCAGAACGCGGGCAGTCGGTTTTTAATCGAATCGAAAACTTTCCCAAACCGGTTATTGCAGCCGTAAATGGATTTGCACTTGGGGGGGGATGTGAACTGGCGCTTGCGTGTCACATTCGAATTGCATCTGAATCCGCCCGTTTCGGACAGCCGGAGGTGAATCTGGGTATTATACCCGGTTACGGGGGATCCCAGCGTCTTCCTCGGATTGTCGGCAAGGGAATTGCGGTTGAAATGATTCTCACGGGAGAAATGGTATCAGCTGCAAGGGCATACGAAATCGGACTGGTTAATCAGGTTGTTCCTGATGACGAACTGCTTAGTGTTTCCCTGGCGAAGTTGGGTGTTATCACATCAAAGGGGCCCATTGCAGTTAAACTGTCGCTGAAGGCTCTTCGCCTGGCGGATGACCTGTCTCTGACAGATGGGTTGGTGCGTGAAGCAGAGTTATTCGGAGAAGCTTGTGCTACGGAAGATCTTAAAGAAGGCGCCGCCGCATTTCTCGAAAAACGAGCCCCGAATTTTAAAGGTCGATAACGGATGTTGTTAATTCTCATCCTGGTTTCCCTTGCACTCAGTGCCTTTTTCTCGGGCTCGGAGATCGCATATGTGGCTGCCAATCGATTGCGCGTAGAAGTATCGGCCCGGCGGGGAGGTCCGGCTGGTAAAATAGTAACGTCCTTTCTGAACGATCCGACTACGCTGCTTACAACCACATTGGTCGGTAATAATCTGGCGCTCGTGGTGTACTCGACTCTTTTTGCCATGTACATGCAGGCGCCACTCGAGACTTTTTTCACTACAACGGTGGCAGTCTCGGGTTCGTCAATAAATGTGGCCATTTTGACGGCTCAGACTTTGATGGCATCATCTATTCTTCTGATCTTTTGTGAGATCATTCCAAAATCTGTTCTGAGGGAAGTTGCGAATCGCGCCGTTTTTACTCTTGCCGTTCCTCTTCGGATTACCTACGTCCTGCTGCTTCCGCTAATCAAGCTGGCACAATGGTCGGCTTTGCTGGTGGTCAAACTTCTGAAGGCCGACGACGAAGTGATGTCCTCATTCATGCGGAGAGATTTTGAACTGATGCTCGAGGAAAGCAAACGCAACGGCGAGTTGGATCTGGATCAGGATGAAGGAATACTCGTCTCCAATGTATTTGCGATGGGATCTATCAGGGTGAAAGAATCCATGATTCCGCGTACGGAGATCGTAGCGATTGACGAAAACGCTTCGGTAACAGAGTTGAAGGATACGTTTGTAAAAAGCGGCTACTCCAAGATTCCCGTCTATTCAGATAATATCGAAAATATTGTGGGAATTGCGTTCGCGAGAGACTTATTCGAGCAGCCCGATACGTTATCTGAAATTGTCAGGCCGGCAACCTTTATTCCAGAATCCAAGCTCTCTAAAAAATTACTGCGGGAGTTTCTGCGATCGAACACTTCAATCGCGATTGTTATAGACGAATACGGTGGTGTTGCGGGCCTCGTCACCAGGGAAGACTTACTGGAGGAGCTGTTTGGTGATATTCAGGACGAATTTGATAACGATGACCACATACTTCGAATCATCGACGAAAGCACGGTCCTGGTAAGCGGCCGCATTGAGTTAGATGAGTTGTTAGAAGAAACAGGGTTTTCCCTTCCAGATGGAGAATACGAAACTGTCGCTGGCTACCTGCTGGAAAGTCTCGGCACTATTCCTGCAGTGCGGGATGAGTTTGCGCTTGATGCTTTCAGATTTGTTGTTCTGCAGGCGACCGCGAACAGGGTTGACCTGGTTCGGATTTCACGGGTACCGGCTTCTCAGGATGTCGCGTGAGTCGTGAATGATGAAATTAACGTCATGTGGCGCAACATTAGTTCAACTACATGAAGTTGTTTGATTCGGTTTTCCGGCGAATCCTTTTGACCCGGCGTACTGATTCGACCCATCCAAAGGATGGATAGATTCTCAAGGCCCTTTTCAGTCGTGGGACGCAAACCGTTAACGAGCTGAGAATCGTAGAAACGGGTTTTCCGGGTCAGCCTCTCTCCTATATGTCCAGATAATTCGTCGGAAACGGTAGAATCTGGTCCGAGAATGAGCTGGCCTAACACGTAATCCCGGTACGAAAAGGGCAGGTCACTAACCGCGGCCGCGGAACCGGAGGTTACTTTTCCTTCCGACGTCGAACGAATGCAGAATGCCGCAACCGCTGCCACGAAACAAAGGGTTTCTTCTGCGACGACCTCGTCATCGAACTCAGGATAAGCTTGTTTTATCCGGCCTGATAATTCTTGCGTCACGGTTAACGAACCAATGCTCGCGAAAACACTGATTTGTGCAGCGCGTTCCGAAATTTCAGTCAACTATGGACTCCCATATATCAGCTGTCTGATCCAGCCGACCGCTTGTCATCACTGCCGAGCGAATCACGCATTTTGGTGTCAGCCTCGATGTTCTTCAGATTGTAATAATCCATAATGCCCAGGTTACCGGAACGAAATGCTTCGGCCATTGCGAGCGGAATTTGAATTTCAGCTTCAACAAATTTGGCGCGCTGTCGCTGTACTTCAGCATGCATTTCCTGTTCGACGGCAACGGCGGCAGCACGCCTCTCTTCAGCTTTCGCCTGCGCAATTTTCAGATCGGCCTCCGCCTGATCGATTTGAAGTTTTGCACCAATATTTTCGCCCACATCTACGTCAGCGATATCAATGGATAAGATTTCAAAGGCTGTTCCCGCATCAAGACCAGCGTCCAGGACAACCTGCGAGATTCGATCTGGATTTTCGAGGACCTGCAAATGGGTGTCAGAGGATCCGATAGTTGAAACAATACCCTCGCCTACACGAGCAATAATGGTTTCTTCACCCGCTCCACCTATCAGACGTTCAATATTGGCGCGCACAGTAACACGGGCGATTGCCCGAACCTGAATACCATCTTTTGCGACTGCGGAAATCGGCGGAGTTTCGATCACTTTGGGATTAACCGAAACCTGAACGGCTTCGAACACATCCCGGCCGGCAAGATCGATGGCCGTTGCGCGTGTAAAATCCAGATCTATGTTCGCTTTGTCGGCTGAGATCAGAGCACTAACAACACGTTGGACGTGACCTCCAGCCAGGAAGTGGGCTTCGAGTTGAGGGAGATCCAGGGGAATGCCCGCCTTATGCGCCGTGATGAGTGGTCTTACGATATGAGAAGGAGGGACTTTCCGAAGACGCATTCCCACCAGGTCCCGAACCAGCCTGATCTTGACACCGGAAAAATAGGCTGTAATCCACAGCCCGACGGGAATGAAGTACAGAAATACAATAAGACTGAAGAGCACCACAAAGATGATCATCAATCCGGTAGCCGCGCCTATAGATTCCATAATAACAGGGGTTAATTAGTTTCTGATCCTTTTCGGTAGTCACCGCTTTGACCGCCGGTTTTGGCAAGTAAATGAATATCCTGAATGACGATACCCTTGCTCACAGATTTACACATGTCATAGATGGTCAGGCAGGCTACGGACACTGCCGTAAGCGCCTCCATTTCAACACCCGTGGATCCCACGGTTTTTGCATATGCCCGCACATCAATGCCGAAAAGCCCTTCGTCGAGCGTCAGTTCAACGTCAATTCCGCTAAGTTGGACAGGGTGACACAATGGGATCAGTCGACTGGTTTCTTTGGCGCCCATGATCCCGGCAAACTGGGAAATCGCAAGTACATCGCCTTTCTGAAGCGAATTATCGGCGACTCTTTCAAAAGCTTCCCGACCAAGAATTACCCGGCCGCTCGCCAGAGCAGTTCGTACTGTACTGCCTTTCTCGGTAATGTCAACCATTTGGACCCCTCCATCGGGCCCTACGTGTGTCAGCGATGACATTGGTGTATGAATGTTGGTGAGATAATATCGGCTACGCCTGACCCATCGTGCGTGTACTAATGATCTGTACTATTGAGTCAGCCCTACTGATCTTGCGGTGTGGTGAACGAAGATAGTCAGACAGTGTTCGTGCGGCAACCGAACCTTGCACTATCCACCGATCAAGATCATCGGACGATTATCCATCTGGGCGAGATTGAGCATCCCGGCGTGCGCAGCAGCTTTATTACCAACAGCTGCGGCGATAACCTGAAGTAATTGTTCGTCGGTTTTGCCTTCGCGCATCATGTCACGCAGGCTCACTTCAGCATTACCGAATAAACAAACCTTCAGATTGCCGTCTGCGGTGAGTCGCAACCTATTACACGAGCTGCAAAAATGATCACTCATGCTGGAGATAAATCCCACCTTGCCCCGGTATCCCGGGACGCGCCACGTCTTTGAAGTATAATGAGGTTCGTCGTCGACCCTGACGAGATCTGGATGGGCGGTCTGCACCGTAGAGAGCATGTCTTCATACGAGAGAAAGAGATCATTATCCCAGGCATTTCCGCCGAACGGCATAAACTCGATAAATCGAATCTCATAGGGTAATTCTTTCGTTAGAGCGACAAAGTCGAGGAGTTCGTCATCGTTTACGCCGCGTTGCACTACGCAATTGACCTTTACGACTTCATAACCCGCCCGAAAGGTAGCGTCTATGGCATCCAGAACTTTATCGAGACCACGTCGGCGCGTAATCTCCTTGAAGCGATCCTCTCTGAGCGTGTCCAGGCTAATATTAAACAGCGAAACACCCGCCTCTTTCAGCGCGTCGATTTGCGCGACAAGCAAGAGTCCATTCGTGGTAACAGCAATCGATGTAATTCCGCTGATCGCAGACAGCTTGCCTACGAGGTATGCCAGGTCTCGTCTGATAAGTGGTTCTCCACCCGTCAGGCGAATTTTAGTAACACCTTCTCGTGCAAAAAGATGTGCAAGTCGAAGGATTTCCTCAAAAGAGAGCATCTCAGCCTTAGATCGCAATTCAACACCCTCTTCAGGCATGCAGTAGGTACATCGCAAATTGCATCTCTCGGTCAGAGATATGCGCAGATACGTGTGCTGCCGGCCGAAGGAATCGGTAAGGGCACGATATGATGTTTCTGCATTTTCCATAGTAATAAAATAGTAAAACGACGACTATAATAACGGTTCCGCGAGGCGCTCGACGACCAAAGTTACGGGTCCGTCGTTAACAAGCGACACATCCATCATCGCTCCAAACTGACCACTTTCGACTGAACGATTCAAACGGTGCGAGAGTTCAGAAATAAATAGTTCGTAAAGAGGCTCGGCGATTGGACCCGGTGCGGAGTGTATATAGGACGGCCGGTTTCCCTTTCCAGTATTTCCATAAAGAGTGAATTGAGAAATTACGAGTGCTTCACCTCCCGTCGCGATGCAGGAGAGGTTCATCTGCCCGTCTTTGTCGTTGAAGATCCTGAGGTTTGCGCACTTATTGGCTACCCATATTACCTGCTCTTCGGTGTCTGTCACGTGCACACCCAGCAAGATCAAGATTCCCGGACCGCAGGATCCAATCCGTTTGCCGTCAATTTCAACAGAAGCACTGGATACACGCTGAATGACAGCAATCATTCGTGTACTGCAGCTTTTTCCATCATGTACGCCTTGAATTTGGCCATAGCCTTTCCACGATGACTGATTCCGTTTTTAACTTCAGTCGACATTTCCGCGAAAGAGATCTGGAAACCTTTCGGTTCAAACACCGCATCGTATCCGAAGCCATCGGTACCGGCCTCAGAATTCCTGATAGAGCCTTCGCAAGTTCCTTCAAAAAGACAGATACTATTTCCGTCAACATACGCTGCAACGGTACAAAAGCGTGCTGTACGATCTGAAACGTTCTGTAACTCGTGAAGAAGTAGGGCTCTGTTTTTACTGTCGGAAGCATTTTCGCCGGCGTACCGCGCAGACCGCACTCCGGGTCGGCCAAATAAAGCGTCAACTTCTAATCCCGTGTCATCTGCGAGCGATGGGATTCCCGTGGCATCAAAAAGAGCCTGCGCTTTCTTGACAGCGTTACCCTGAAGAGACGGTTGATCTTCTATAACTTCCGGAACGTCATCGAAGTCGGCAACGCTCAACAGCGTTACGGGCAGGTCCGCCAACAATAAGTGCATTTCTTTCACTTTCCCCGCATTCCGTGTAGCGAGGACAACCTTTAAGGAACCTCCGGGGCTCGACGCTGATTCAGGAACCATAGAAAATCTCGGGCTTGGCGAAAAGTGGAACCAGAAGGGGTTTTCGAAGATTGAGTGTGATCAACGGTGGTCGAGTTCGAATAGATTGATTCGGCTAATACAACACCGTATATTCCAAGGCTGAACAATATTTCAAACTATAGACGTAGATCGAACCGTGCCAGTAGGTATCAAAGTTCGCGACAACGAGTCAATCGACAGGGCTCTAAGGCGCTTTAAAAGAGCAGTTAACAGAAGCCGGGTGCTCCGGATTTTCCGCTCGAACATGGCGTTCACGAAGAAGTCGGAAGAAAGACGACTCGCGAAAGAGAAATCATTACGGAATTCTCGCCGTCGCAGGTATTAATTTTTGTGCATCAATCGATGCACAGGTCTGTTTACGACTGGATAATCCACCCGTTCCGGAAGTACTGACGCAAACAGCATTACCCGATTTCAGACCATAAGTTTTACGCAGTGGGGAATCCGTCGAGGGATCCCCACTTTTTTGTACTCCGAAATACAGGACCGGAATCCGAGCCCTGATCGAGCCCTCGATGGGGGGCTATATGGTCAAGGCGGCATTCAGGATTGCTGCCTGTTCCGCCTGATGAACGATTGCGCTACCAGTCGCGGTCGAGGCTGATGGAACCCGACCGGCATACCGAATTCTCTTTCCTAATCCGTTTGCTGCCAGGAGGTCGTCCATCCGGTACCTGAGGAATGTCCAGGCGCCCATGTTTTCGGGCTCTTCCTGCAGCCACACAACCGAATCAAGACTCGTGTATCTGTCGATCTCAACAGCGATTTCAAGCTCCGGGAAAGGGTAAAACTGCTCCAGGCGACATATCGATAGGTGGTCCGACGGAGCATCGCTCTTTGCCAGCATCGCTATAAAGTCGTAATACACTTTTCCACTACAGAAAACCAGCTTCGTTACAGAGTCATCGGAGTTGGGAGATCCCGGGATGATAGGCAGGAATGTGCCTTCCGTGAACTCTTCGACGCGTGAAGTGACGGACGGGTGTCGCAATAAACTTTTGGGAGACATGACCACGAGAGGTATTGTTACCTCAGGAGACGCTTGCCGGCGAAGAGCATGGAAAAAATTTGCTGGAGTTGTAAACGAACAAATTGCCATGTTGCCTTCCGCCGCCATTT
>SMXK01000013.1 GCA_004356265.1 Bacteroidota bacterium | reverse complement strand
CCATCACAACTGTTTCAATCGACGCAGCTTTCGCTTTTTCGGCGAGAAGCAATCCGACGGCCTTGCCAATCGCGACGCCGTTACCGGACGCGATGGAGTCATCAAGGCTAGATGCTGAGGCAAGCGTAACGCCTGAACCATCATCAATCAGTTGTGCATATATATTCTTGTTCGATCGATAGACCGAAATCCGAGGCCGTAAAGCTGTCCCGGAAATTTTCTTGCGGATTCCCCGTCTGGTTCGCAGCCGCTTTTCTTGTTTGTTCTTTGCCATTGTTCTGAATAATTCGAAAGATTTCCGACCCTTCGATTCAAGGTTATAATATTGTTATGGCTTATTTGGCAGCCGTTTTACCAGCCTTACGCCTTACGTATTCATCAACGTAGCGAACACCTTTGCCTTTGTATGGCTCGGGCGGTCTCAAGCTTCTGATTTTGGCGGCGACCTGACCGACCATCTGCTTACTGGCTCCGCTTACGATTACGAACGTATTTTTCCCACGCTTGGTATCGACCTGGATGTCGATGCCTTCCGGTGGAACCAGATAAATCGGGTGCGAAAAACCGAGAGCCAATTCCAGAATCCCATTCTGCACGGCCGCCCGATATCCAACACCGATTACTTCCAATTCACGTGTAAATCCCTTTGATACGCCGACAACCATATTGTCCAGCAAAGAACGGTATAACCCGTGCAGAGCCTTATGACGTTTCTGATCTGTTGGACGAGTGACAGTTAGAGTTGTGTCCTCAATAGATACACCGAGTTCCGGGTCCACCTGCAGCGTCAGTTCCCCTTTGGGTCCCTTCACCGTCACTAAATTATTTTTTGCGATGTCTACCGTGACCTGGTCGATCACTTCGATAGGTGCATTTCCTACTCGCGACATTTCAATTCTCTTTTCTTGCTTCTGACAAAATGGTAATTACTCAACCGGTGTGGCACTAGTATATATAGGCTAATACTTCACCGCCAATGCGGTTTACGCGAGCTTCTTTATCGGTCAGAACACCGCGTGAGGTTGAGATGATTGCTATGCCTAGGCCGTTGCGAACGCGTGGCAAATCCTCTGCATTGACATACTGACGGAGCCCTGGTTTAGACACTCGCTTCATGGAGCGGATAACCGGATTTCCGTTTGATTCGTATTTCAGGTATAAACGGAGCAAACCTTGTTTGCCATCGTCAATATTGATATACCGTCGGATATACCCTTTGTCGAGCAGAATCTGTGTGAATGCTCTCTTCAATTTGGAGGACGGAATGTCGACATGGCGATGACCCGCCTTGTGTGCGTTCCTGATCCTGGCCAGATAATCTGACAATGGGTCTGATATTGCGCTCATTCTATCGTTTCAGTAATTCTCAGACCGCATGTACATATGCCCGCCTGAAGATTGTTTAATAGTAGTTTACCAGCTGGCCTTACGTATGCCGGGAATCATTCCGCTCCTGGCGAGTTCCCTGAAAGCAATACGGGATAGTCCAAACTGTCTCATGTATCCGCGAGCACGGCCAGTCAAACGACACCTGTTTCTCATCCTAACGGCGCATGAGTCTCGCGGAAGTTTTTGCAAACCTTCCCAGTCTCCAGCTGCCTTTAAACTTTTTCGTCGTTCAGCATACTGTTCAACCAGCCGCTTCCTTTTACGCTCTCTTGCTATCCAACTCTTTTTTGCCATACCTGCAGATTCCGCTTGGGAATATCCTGTGTTATGTTAGTTATCGCGTTTTACGAAAGGCATTCCAAGTGCCTTCAGAAGCGCCAGTCCTTCTTCATCAGTTTTTGCTGTCGTCACAAATGTGATATCCAGGCCACCAATGCGATCAATTTTGTCTACCTCGATTTCCAGAAAAACAATTTGCTCTTTGATTCCGAGAGAGTAGTTGCCACGTCCATCAAAACTTTTGTCAGGGATTCCGCGAAAGTCACGAACCCGCGGAAGCGTCAACGTAATCAGCCTGTCCATAAATTCGTACATCATGTCGCCACGAAGAGTGACCGATGTACCAATGGGCATTCCTTCGCGAAGCTTGAAGTTCGAAACACTTTTGCGTGCCGAACGAATGACTGGCTGCTGGCCTGTAATCCGACGCAATTCTTCAACTGCATCGTCAAGGACTTTCTTATTCTGCGCCGCTTCCCCCATGCCCTTATTTACACTGATCTTCACCAGCTTAGGCACTTCCATAACGTTCGCATAGTCGAACTCTTTTGTGAGCTGCGATACGATCTCGTCCTTGTACCGAGTTTTTAATCTTGCTTTATATCCGTCCATTGTAAGATTCTTCTTTTCGACTAGCTGTCGAGTTCTTCACCTGTCGTCTGAGCAACACGCACCCAGTGACCTTTGCCTGTTTCCGGATCTTCGATCCTCTTGCGGCCGACTCTTGTCGCGTCTCCGTTACTATCCAGCGGAGCCACGTTCGATATGTGAATCGCAGCCTCCTGTTCGATTCGACCGCCCTGCGGATGAAGCTGGTTAGGCCGTGTATGCCGAATACGTACATTGACACTTTCAACAATGACTCTGTCTGTCTTGCGATAAACACGAAGGATTTTCCCTTCTTTGCCTTTGTCGTTTCCTGTCAGGATCCGCACCATGTCGCCTTTACGAACATGCAGCTTCTTCTGCTGATTCTTCGTCCTTGGCATGAGTTATTCTCCTTCGTTTATACTGTAACACGCCTCATATAAGGCGATGTGCGATATTTGATTAAAGTACTTCCGGAGCAAGAGATATTATGCGCATGAACTGACGTTCGCGCAACTCCCTTGC
The DNA here is from genome assembly GCA_004356265.1 of Bacteroidota bacterium. Lineage (GTDB taxonomy): Bacteria > Bacteroidota > Rhodothermia > Rhodothermales > UBA10348 > N075bin62. The sequence goes on along the minus strand of SMXK01000013.1, from coordinate 3,759 downwards.
AACGGGACCAAAAATTCGTGTGCCTCGCGGTTCACCCTGCGGATTCAACAGAACCGCGGCGTTCTCATCAAATCTGATATATGAACCATCGACACGTTTGTATTCCTTTTTCGTACGCACCACTACCGCACGCGACACTTCCCCCTTCTTAACGTTTCCACCGGGAATAGCGGATTTTACTGTGACGACTATCTGATCACCAACACGGGCGTATCGACGGCCACTGCCACCGAGGACCCGGATACAGAGGACTTCTTTAGCTCCGCTGTTATCAGCTACTTTAAGTCTTGACTCCTGCTGAATCATCGCTCCTGTTCTCCTGAATATTCTTTAATGCAGTAAATATCTATTTAGCGATCTATTTCGCTCGCTCTAGGATCGCAACCATCCGCCAGCATTTGTTCTTGCTGATTGGCCTGGTTTCCATGATGCGAACCGTGTCACCTTCACCGGCTTCATTGTTCTCATCGTGAGCCATCAACTTCGTTGTTTTCTTAATGAACTTGCCGTAGATGGGATGTTTTACCTGGCGCTTAATGGCGATTAGAATGCTCTTATCCATCTTCGCGCTGACTACGACACCTGTTCTCTCTTTACGAGCGTTTCTATTCTGTGCTGATTCCATTCTCTCTTTCGGGCTTGGTGAGCCGTATTCCGTTCCTCACCAACTACCTTTCGCTATTCGTTAATTGGTGAGTTCTTCCGATTTCCGCGAATTCAGGATGGTACTGAGTCTTCCGATCAGTCTCCTTTTATCACGCAGAACCATAGGATTCTGTAGGTCTGCGATTTCATGTTGAAATCGCAGGAGTGTAAGTTGCTCCTGTTCGTCGCGAATGTGTTCCGCGATTTCTTCCGAGCTTAGTTCTCTTATTTCTTTGGCCGTCATGGTACTAAAAGCGTAAAGTCTAATGAGCTTTGTAATCCGGCCGGATTACAACCTTGGTTTTTACCGGAAGCTTATGCTGTGCTAACCGCATCGCTTCTTTGGCAAGTTCGAAATCGATCCCGCCACCTACTTCGAATAGAATCCGTCCGGGGCGAACCGGAGCCACCCAATATTCGGGAGACCCCTTTCCTTTACCCATCCTGGTTTCCGCAGGCTTCTTGGTGATCGGTTTATCCGGAAATATTCTGATCCACACTTTACCCGCTCTTTTCATCTTTCGAGTCATGGCGATACGAGCAGCTTCTATCTGCCGACTCGTAATACGTCCGATTTCAAGCGTCTTGATGCCAAAATCTCCGAAGGATACAGTGGTGCCGCGCTGAGCGACTCCTTTGATGCGACCTTTCTGGACTTTACGACGCTTGACGCGCTTGGGCATTAACATATCTACTTACCTTCCTGGTTTGTCACTCCAAACAGAGTGTTATCCCTGGTTTCTTTCTAATTTTTACGATTACGACGATCTGCGCCACGGTCTTTCTCGCTCCTGTTACCCCGTCGACGCATGCGCCCCCGCTCCGGCTCCATCTGCTGCATCTGATGCCTCTGTGCCGCAACGTTCGGACTCAGATCCGGCTTACCAATGATTTCGCCCCGGTAGATCCAGACTTTCACACCGGTCGTTCCATATACAGTGTACGCAGTACCCGTAGCGTAGTCGATATCGGCACGAATAGTATGCAGCGGTACACGCCCATCCAGGTACTGCTCGGAACGGCTCATTTCAGCGCCGCCAAGACGCCCGGAAACCTTGATACGAATCCCGTCAGCACCCATTCTCATGGCGGCGGTGATCGACTGCTTCATGGCCCGACGAAAGGAAACCCTTCCTTCCAGCTGTTGAGCAATGTTTTGGGCTACGAGACTTGCATCCAGTTCTGGTCGCTTTATCTCGTTGATGTTGATCTGTATATCCTTTTTCGTGAGTTTCTTAATCTCCTCGCGAAGTTTCTCAACCTCTGTGCCACCACGCCCGATTACAACGCCAGGGCGACTGGTATGAAGCGTTAGAATAATACGTTTCGGAGTGCGTTCGATAACGACACGGCTAAGGCCCGCTCGTTTCAAACGAGCTCCGAGATACGTACGAATCTCCTCGTCTTCTATAATCTTGTCGGCAAAGTCTCTATCTGCGTACCAGTTTGAATACCAGCCCCGGATAATGCCAAGTCGAAATCCTATCGGATGTGTTTTCTGACCCATTGATTTTTTGGTCTATTCGTGCAGATTGAGTCTGCTGACTAAAGTTTTATTCGTGAGTGTGATCAGTCGTTATCCTGCTCTCCTGCACCGTCCGATTCTTCCAAATCCTCGGTGCCCGGCCGTGAAACTACCACTGTCAAGTGAGCAGTTCTTTTCAGAATCCGGTGCGCGCGTCCTCTCGAAACAGGGCGGAATCTCTTTAACCGAGAACCTTCGTCAACCTTGATCATGCTCACGATCAATTCTGATTCATCAATCCGCTCGTCAGAGTGCTGGTCAATCATGTTGTGAACAGCCGACAAAATAGTCAACTTCACATCACGCGTAACCTTCTGTGGCAGAAAGTTAAGGGTATTTAATGCATCAGAAACGCGTTCTCCTCGAACCACGTTGATTACCGTCCTCAACTTCCGTGGAGAACTCCGAATATGTTTACGTATCGCTCTTGCTTCCATTTTATATATCCGCGTTTACCGCCCTCTACTGTCTTTCTTGCTGCCTGCATGTCCACGGAAATTCCGTGTAGGGGAAAACTCACCGAGTCGATGGCCAACCATGTTTTCTGTGATGTACACCGGAATGAAGTTTTTACCATTATGGACGGCAAAGGTATATCCGACGAATTCAGGCGTAATCATCGATGCCCGACTCCAGGTTTTTATAACCTTCTTCTTTCCTGACTGGTTCAATGCATCCACTTTGCGTTGCAGTTTGTAGTGAATGAATGGACCTTTTTTTAGTGATCGAGCCATACTTATTTACGATTGCGGCGACGGATAATGAACTTATCCGATGCACGGTTTTTCTTTCTCGTTTTAAATCCTTTTGCAGGCACACCGGTTGGCGATCGAGGGTGACCGCCTGAGGCCTTGCCTTCACCACCGCCCATCGGGTGATCGACCGGGTTCATCGCAACGCCACGTGTTTTGGGGCGAACACCCATCCAGCGTTTTCGGCCAGCTTTTCCGATATCTATATTCATGTGGTCAGGATTGGAAGTCGTCCCGATCGTGGCCATACACTTAGCTTCGACCATTCTGGTCTCACCGGAAGGGAGCCGCAAAATCGCATACTTTCCTTCCTTAGCAGTGAACTGCGCAAAAGTACCGGCGCTACGCGCAAGCTGCGCGCCTTTTCCCGGTTTCATTTCAATCGCGTGTACGTACGTACCAACAGGAATATTAGTGAGAGGCAAACAGTTTCCAACCTCTGGCGGTGCATCAGGGCCGTTCATCAGCGTCATCCCAACAGTAACCTCGTTCGGGGCAATAATGTATCGCTTTTCACCGTCTGCATAAACGAGAAGCGCAATTCTGGATGAGCGGTTCGGATCATATTCGATCGTAGCAACACGAGCTGGAATACCAAATTTGTTGCGTTTGAAATCGATAATCCGATAACGTCGCTTATGCCCGCCGCCTTTATGACGAACCGTGATACGCCCGTTATTATTCCGACCAGCCTTTTTGGTAAGTGGTGCCAAAAGGCTTTTCTCAGGTTTCGAAACTGTAATGGTCTCGAACGCCGATACTGACCTGTGGCGCTGGCCCGGAGTTACCGGCTTTAATTTTCTAATAGCCATCGTTCTACTTAGACTCTAAATTTCT
>SMXK01000219.1 GCA_004356265.1 Bacteroidota bacterium | reverse complement strand
TGGGAATCTATCAGCGAAGGCATCTATGAATTAGGGACAGATCTGGAGTCCTTCCATTTCGATAACGAAGGACCGAGACACAAACAATTTTTGTCGAGTTATCATATCGCCGATCGTACAGTTACAAATGAAGAGTTTCTTGAATTCATCAAAGCTGGGGGGTACTCAAACCAGGTGTTGTGGCTTGACAAAGCTTGGGCGGAGATGAGTGCCGAACAATGGAAGCGGCCTTATTACTGGAACGAGTCTGATGATGGTTGGACAGAATACACTATGTACGGTACCCGCCTGCTGGATATGAATGCTCCCGTGTGTCACATTTCGTATTACGAAGCAGATGCCTATGCCCGCTGGGCAGGTTATCGTCTGCCGACGGAAGCGGAATGGGAGGTGGCAGCATTGCCACGATCAGTTCAGGGTCATTTTGCAGAGGATTTTCTTTTTCAAGCCACGGACACTTCTGCATTCTTCGGCACCGTCTGGGAATGGACCGGAAGCGCGTATACGCCTTATCCGGGTTACAGCCCGGAATCGGGAGCACTAGGAGAATACAACGGCAAGTTTATGTGTGACCAGCATGTGCTCCGGGGCGGAAGCGTCGCGACCAGCGGCTCCCATATTCGCCCTACTTATCGTAATTTTTTCCCGGGATACGCACGATGGCAATTTGCTGGTATCCGCCTGGCAAGAGATTGGGATGCCTGATCAGTCATTACCGTATCAAGTTATGGAAGTTACTACTGAGAGGGCGGTTTTATACCTGGACCTGACGCCCGACGTGGACGATTCGTTAACAGAGGTGATAACAGGGCTGAGTTCTGATTTCCAGGTGCTCCCTTCAAAGTTATTTTATGACAAAGCGGGGTCTATACTCTTCGATCAGATTACGAAACTCGACGAGTATTATCCTACCCGAACCGAAAGGATGCTTCTCGAGAGCATTGTGGGTGAAATCAAAGAAGAACTCCCTGACGACGTAATTCTCGTCGAATACGGATCCGGGAGCAGCGAAAAGACTCACGACTTGCTCAGGAAAATCGATTCGATATCCACATATATACCCATAGACATTTCGAGGGAGCACCTCCTGAAAGCGGCGGAACGAATCAAGATGGATTTCCCGAGTTTGACCGTGCTCCCTGTTTGCGCAGACTATTCCGCGCGAATTGATCTTGGCCTTGAAGATGTGGCGTCCGAGCAATTTGCCGTGTTTTTCCCGGGCTCCACTATTGGAAATTTCGAACGTACAGATGCCATAAACTTTTTAGTCCGAATCCGTGAAATGCTCGGTCGCGGGGGGCATTTGATGATTGGCGTTGATCTAAAGAAAAGTCTCGACATCTTATTACCTGCTTACAACGATTCGCTCGGGGTCACAGCTGCATTTAATTTGAATATACTCGCGCATATCAACCGCCGATTTGATTCTAATTTTATTTTAGATCATTTTTCTCATGAGGCTACATACAATGAGATCGATGGTCGCATCGAAATGTACCTGGTCGCGGATGTAGACATGGTCGTAGACGTTGGAGACTGTTCATTTTCGTTCCGTTCAGGAGATAAAATCTGTACCGAATACTCCCACAAATACACCTTGAAGGAATTCGAGGTCCTAGCTGATCAGGCTGGATTTGATGTAACCCGCGCGTGGACTGATGAAGCGAATCTATTCAGTTTCCAACTCCTGGTAGCCCGGTAGGCGCAGAGCCTCTCGCATGCCATAACAACCAGCTTGACTCGTTGAGTCGAATCGTCTTTCCGATCTATCGTTGATTCAAAATAGACAGTGTCATGCGACTGATACAGATCAAGTGATTCTCATCGTCTCTGATTTTTGTCTCCCAGACCTGTGTAGTTTTCCCAAGATGGACTGGAGTGGCTGTCGCCGTCACCCAACCGGTTACTATTTTCCGCAAGTGATTGGCGTTTATTTCTATACCAACCGCAATATATCCTTCCTCGACACTGCAATAGGCCGCCGTACTTGCAACAGTTTCCGCGAGCGCGACGGACGCGCCACCATGAAGCAGGCCGATCGGTTGATGCGTTCGGGAATCTACCGGTAAACGCGCAACAAGGAAGTCTGGCCCGATTTCGAGAAACTCGATTCCGAGATGACTCACCATTGACCCTTCGGAAAACGACTTGAGCCACTCCAGCGAAATCGGTTTTTTCCAGATGATTGAACCGTCCGTCATTACGTTTGAATAATTCCGGGATTGAATACAGGAATCTCAGGGTTATGGTTGGCTGTCTCTATTCCTATTGAAATCCACTCACGGGTGAGTTCCGGTTTTATGATCTCATCAACCCATAATCTGGCTGCAGCGTACACGGGCGAGGTCTGATCGTCGTAGCGCTGTCGAATTTTATCGAGAAGGGCTTGCTCATCATCGGGATTGAGCGTTTCGCCCGAGCGTTTCAGCTTTGCGGATCGAATTTGCATGAGGGTTTTTGCCGCTTGAGCTCCACCCATCACAGCAATTCTGGCCGTTGGCCACGCCAGCATTAATCGGGGATCATAGGCGCGGCCACACATCGCGTAATTACCTGCACCGTACGAATTACCTACCACAATTGTAAATTTCGGAACGACGCTGTTGGCAACGGCACTGACCATTTTTGCACCGTCCTTGATGATGCCTCCGTGTTCTGCCCGGGATCCTACCATGAATCCGCTTACATCCTGAATAAAGACCAGCGGAATTCTTTTCTGGTTGCAGTTCATAATAAACCGCGCTGCCTTGTTGGCTGAGTCAGAGTAGATGACCCCGCCGGCCTGCATCTCGTCGGTTTGAGCAGCTGAGCCGCTTTTGGCTCGCACCATCAACCTTTGATTAGCGACGATACCGACGCTCCATCCGTCGATTCTGGCAAATCCGGTCAAGAGGGTTTTACCGTATCCATCTTTGTACGGATTCCAGGAACCATCATCAATAATTCGGGCCAGAACTTCCTCCATATCGTACGGTTCGGCACCGGTTACCGGCATTATTCCGTATATTTCACTCGCCGGGAATGCAGGCTCGATCGCCTTTATGCGGTCAAAGCCAGCTTTGGGTCGTTCTCCGTACCTGCCGACGAGGTCCCTAATCCGGGCCAGAGCCTCCTCGTCATTTTTCACCTTGTAATCTGTAACGCCTGAAATTTCCGTAGTAGATACTGCGCCACCAAGTACCTCTTTGTCTACAGTTTCACCAATCGCTGCTTTGACCAAAAAGGGCCCTGCCAGAAAGACCGAACCCGTCCCTTCTACGATTAAGGCTTCGTCGCTCATGATTGGCAGATAAGCTCCGCCAGCCACGCAACTTCCCATAATGGCCGCGATTTGTGGTATACCTTTCGCCGACAAAACGGCGTTATTTCGAAAAATGCGTCCGAAGTGATCACGATCCGGGAAGATTTCGTCCTGCCGCGGTAAAAATACCCCTGCAGAATCAACCAGATAAATTATCGGAAGGTGATTTTCCAGAGCAATTTCTTGCGCCCGAAGATTTTTTTTCGCCGTGATGGGAAACCACGCTCCAGCTTTTACGGTCGCATCGTTGGCGACGATCATGCATAGACGACCAGACACGCGTCCAATACCCATTACCGTTCCTGCTGCCGGGCATCCCCCTTCATCGGCGTACATGCCTTCGGCCGCGAACGTCCCAAGTTCGAAAAACTGAGTTCCGTCGTCAAGGAGCCGGGTTACCCTCTCACGAGCGAGAAGTTTGCCTCGATCGTGCTCCCTTTTCTGCCGGGACTCCCCGCCACCGAGCTCTATTTTCGACCTCCTGTCGTCAAGTGACTGCAACAGGAGTGCGTAGGCTGCTTCACGTTCGCGGAATTTCGGAGCGTCAGACTTGGCGGTAGTACCAAGTTTCAGATTGATGGCCATCTGTCTCAAGCCTTTACAGAGCCCTATAAGAACGACGTGATTTTCTGCAGGATGTCTTCCCTGGGCTCACCCGTTTGTTGCTGAATAAGATCAATCATTACCCTCAAGTTTCCACGGGCTTTTTTCAACTCCTTATCGTCGAACTCGATTTCGGTCCAGACGGATTGTATTTGCTCGAGGATTCTCCTCCAGCTTTCGTTCATTGCGTCAGTAGCCATGGATTCTGTTTTCTGCTCAGGATGTGATAAAGATTGTTTTGTACCCGCTACTGTTCAACTGTGTTTCTCGAAATTGAAACCTTGTATTCTTCAATAGAAAAATCGTCGACTTGAATTGCATCTTCGCGCAGTGCCTCCGAGACCTCGATACGTTCTGCCTCGCCTGCGGAAATGATACCGTGATCGACGGCCTCAGCTACCATATCCGGAATTGAACCTCTTTTTATCGAGCCATTTCGAGATGCTTTTTTTACAATCGACAACAACTTGTCTGCCTCAAAACAAGCCGTCATAGCCTTATCCATTCGACCGAGCGGTTTCTGATCCGAGGTTGGCAGGTATATTCCGTCTGTGTGCCTGTCTCTTTGGTTGCCAGGGGTTTGCAGTGCAACTGCAATCTGATGCCCGGTTTTATCCGACGGTCCTCGTCCAAAGCGGTTTATTCTTGACCATAATCCGACTGGACCCTGCAAAATCCACGAAATACCGGGAACGGTGAAGTTCGAAAACAGTCCATCAAATCCCTCCTGGATTCGGGCGAAGGCATAGTCCATTGACCATTCCATAAACGCTTCGTCTTCCTTTCGCTGTCCTTCGGCTTCGAACCTCTTCAAAACCGCCGCGCCGAGATATAACCACGAAAATATATCCGCATACCTACCGGTGAGTTTTTCCTTTCTTTTTAGTTCTCCGCCAAGGGAAAAAAGCGCCACATCCGCCATCACTGCGAAGGAAGCCGAGGCCCAGGCAAGTTTTCTGAAATAACGTGCGGAAGGCCCCCTCACAGGGGATGACGCAAGTCGGCCTCGCGTAACAGAAAGAAACAAGGCGCGGAAAATGTTTCGATTCACCAGGCCTATATGCCCCCAAAATGCGCGGTCAAACCTCGTCACGTCTTTATCCGTGAGAGACTGAATTTCATCCAGTATGAACTGGTGCGAACGGATAGCTCCCTGCCCGAAAATAATCAGTGTTCGGGTCAGAATATTTGCGCCTTCCACCGTTATTCCGATTGGTGTATTGATATACGAAAGCGCCAATACATTTCGTGGGCCCATTGAGATTGCGTTTCCTCCCAATATGTCCATGCCATTATTGATAATTTTTCGATACAACTCCGTGGCATTGTATTTCATAATGGCCGTCACTACCGCCGGTTTTCCGCCCTCATCCAACGCACCGTTTGTATACCTCCTGGCAGCCTCCAGGATATATGTGAACCCGGCGATTTCGGCGATTTTTTCCTCGACGCCTTCGAATTTGCCAATCGACAAGCCAAACTGCCTTCGCACCACACCATGAGCTCCTACCAACCTCGCCACCATTTTGGCACTGAATGTACTGGCTGCCGGAAGGGAAATGCCCCGGCCTGCAGCCAGCGATTCCATTAACATTTTCCATCCCTGTCCCGCACCTTTGGCTCCACCTATAATCGTATCTTCAAGAGGTAGGATTACATCCACTCCCGTAGTGGGCCCATTATGGAACGGGATTCCCATAGGATCGTGTCGCCTGGAATTGTCTACACCCGGTAAGTTGGTGTTGATCAGTGCGCACGTTATTCCCGGATTTTCGCCCAGCCCTAGCAAGTTCTCCGGATCCCTGAGCTTAAAGGCCAGTCCGATTACGGTCGCCACCGAAATCAGCGTGATGTAACGCTTTCTCCAGTTCAGCTTCAGATATAACACGCCGTCGTCCCCCCGAAATACCACCCCATTGCTGGTGATCGCTCCGGCGTCCGACCCGGCCTGTGGTTCAGTAAGTCCGAACGCTGGAATCTCTTCGTGAGAGGCTAGTCTCGGCAAGTAATAATCTTTCTGCTTCTGAGTCCCATAATGCGTGATTAACTCGGCTGGTCCCAAAGAGTTAGGCACCATTACAGTAATTCCAAGAGTGGTATTTGCGGCAGCCATTTTACCTACAACCGCGCTGTTTGCCGAGGCTGAAAAACCAAGACCCCCGTATTCTTCGGCTATGATCATCCCGAACAACCGGTGTTTTCTGAGCAAATCCCACACGTGTGGAGGCAATTCTCGATTTTTGTGGACAGTCCAATCATCTACCGCGTCACAAATTTCCTGAACCGGGCCATCTAAAAAGGCCTGCTCTTTTTCGGTAAGACCGGGATATCCTTCATTCAATATCCGCTTGAAATTCGGTTTACCGGAAAAGAGTTCTCCTTCTACCCATACGGTACCTGCGTCAATCGCCTCTTGCTCGGTTTGAGAAATTGACGGTAAAAATTTTAACAACTCAACGATCCGCATGATCAAGCCAGATAAAAGCCTTCGAACCAGCGGGACACCGAATAAAATTGCGATAACAAGAAGCCCGAACCACAACCCGGTTGAAGCCCCGAGGAGATAGAAGAAAATCGCTGTACCTGCAACCCATATTCTGATACCAGCACCGAAATACCCCAACAACGAAACAGTTACTGCGATCAATATTGGCATGACCCAGGGTGGAATTGTCAACAGTAAATCGCTAATAAAGGCGTCCATCATATTATCTCCGGTTGAGCTGTTAATTGAGGAATCGGCGTTGGTCAGGGCCAGCACCGATTCGTCATGTCAGGTTTTCAATGACCGCTGCCGCCCCCATTCCCCCACCGATACACATCGTACACAAGCCATATCGTGCTTTTCGGCGTCGCATTTCATAAATCAGAGTGGTTGTAAGTTTAGCGCCGGTGCAACCAAGCGGGTGACCGAGAGCAATCGCGCCACCATTCACATTAACAATTTCAGGATCCAGGCCCAACTCTCGAATCACCGCCAGAGATTGTGAAGCAAAGGCCTCATTTAGTTCTATCAGATCGATATCGGACAGGCTGAGTCCCGTTTGCCTGAGAACCTTGGGAACCGCTTCAACAGGTCCAATGCCCATTATTTCGGGGGCCACACCCGCTACTGCGAATCCGAGCAGCCGTGCTACCGGATTTATTCCCAATTCTTTCACTTTATTCCCGCTCATCAATACGGTTGCCGCGGCGCCATCAGATAATTGAGAGGAATTACCGGCAGTAACGGTGCCTCCGGCTCGAAAGACCGGTCTCAAGCGCGCAAGCGCTTCAAGCGTCGAACCCGCCCGGGGTCCTTCATCAGTACTGAACGAACGCCCGGTCCCGTTTCTTGACTCTACTTCGATCGGGACTATTTCATCACTGAAGTATCCCGCCTTAATAGCAGCCAGGGCTTTTTCATGTGAGTTCAGCGCAAAGGCATCCTGATCGTCGCGTGAAATATTGTAGCGCTCAGCGACAACTTCAGCGGTATTTCCCATGGACACATAATATTCGGGATGAGACGCTGATAACGTGGGGTCCGGCTGATAATAATAACCGGCCATGGGCACCCGACTCATGGACTCTACTCCGCCGGCGACCATAACATCTGAAAATCCCGCTATGATGGACTGCGTTGCCATGGCAATAGTCTGAAGTCCCGAAGAGCAGAATCTATTTACCGTCGCCCCGGGTACGGACACCGGAAGACCGGCCGCTGCGGCAATGATACGCCCCATATTTAATCCCTGGGATCCTTCAGGCATAGCGCAGCCCACCAATACGTCATCGATCTCTTCAGGATTGAATGAACCCGCTCGTTTGATCGCTTCAATCACGACGGCGGCACCAAGTTGTTCGGGGCGTACATTTCGAAGCGTGCCTCGCGGGGCTTTCCCCACTGCAGTCCGAACAGCGCTCACGATAAAGGCTTCCTGTAACGTCGCCATCAATTTCTGAGAGGTTTATTGTACTGAAGCAAATGTGTTATTCTGTCCTGCGTTTTCTTCTGTCCGACGAGGCGCATAAATGTTTCTCGTTCGAGATCCAGGATGTATTGCTCTGTCACTTTCTGCGGGCCATTTAACGATCCGCCGCTGATGACATAAGAAACGGCGCACGCGAGTTCGTAATCATACTCACTCATGAAGCCGCCCTGCAGGTACTGGTACGCCATCATATTCAAAGCAGCCCCGGTATCCTTACCTCCCACCATGAAATCGCCACCGGCAACGGGTGGATAATAGCCATGAGACGATAGCCGGAGCACCTCCTGATGCGCAACGTAAATCCGACGATCGGCACGCATTGAGATGGGAGCATGATTCGATAGATATAGCATTTCTTGCGCATTTCGAGCACTGGATGACACTTTTGCCATTGCGACCTGTTCAAAAAGTGGGGCTAAGACAGCCTGTATTTCCGAGGGGAATAAATTGGGAGCACGATCAGCAGCGTATTTTGCCAGCCGCATTGTGCCGGAGCCTGCGGGTATCAGCCCAACCCCGAGTTCTACCAGACCAAGATAACTTTCGCTGGCAGCCACTGGATTCGGACAACTCATTACCAGCTCAGTCGCTCCACCAAGGACCCGCTGATGAACCGCCACGACTACGGGCTTCCGGGCATACCGAACAGATTGAACTGTATCTTGAAAAGTCTTCACGGCGTCCGAAACCGCGTCGAACTGCCCCGCCTCCAGCGTCGTTGCCAATTCGGCCAGATTAGCTCCGACTGAAAAATTATTCCCTTCATTGGCAATGATGAGCCCTCGGAGATCGCTGTCTCCTTCAACAAGTGAAATCGCCTCCTGAATGGCAGCCAGGACTCCGGCACCCATTGTGTTGGCCTTGGATCGAAATTCTAAAACCGCGACGCCGTCACCGCTTACGCGGAATTGTGCGTTTTCGTTCAGCCATTTCTCAGCCTTTCCCGGGGTGTACGACGCCAGGCCGAGTTCGTCTTCTTGTTTTCTGATAAGAGTGTAAGAAACATCCCGTGGACTATAAACATCGGGTGGGCTTACCGCCGAGCCCTCTTCAAGTGGCTTCTGCCCAGGCGAGTAAAATCCGTCGTGACCGGCGCGAGTCATGTCATGAAACCACGTCGGCATCGACTCGCCCGAAGCCTCTATTCCTTTACAGACCACATCATAACCTATTGCATCGCATATCTGGAACGGACCAAGTTCCCAGGCAAATCCCCACCGAATAGCCTGATCAATTCGATAAGGATGCTCAGTAATTTCTGGAATACGCCGAGCTGCGTAGGCCAGAACCCGATGAAGGGTACTCCTGAAGAAGTCGCCGCTGCGGGATTTTGATGCATATAACGCACGTAGCCGGTCGCGCAGCTTTCCGGTAGACCAGATGTCTGGAAGCTCTGATAGTGTGGATTCGCTCGGCGGCATGTATTCGTTCGTGGTCGGATCAATCGAACAGATCACACCGTCTTTCTTTTTATAATATCCTGCTCGTGTTTTTGCGCCCAGGGCACCGGCTTCGATCAGCGAATCAAGTTCAGGTGGAGTGGAGAATACTTTTCTGGATTCGTCATCAGGGATGGCCGCGTACAAATTTTCAATAACGGATTTCATCACGTCGAGCCCGACGACGTCGGCGGTGCGATACGTTCCGGACCGGGGCCGGCCCACTATGGGTCCAGTAAGGGTGTCTACTTCAGCAATCGTCAAACCCAATCGTTTTCCTTCCTCAATGCTGACCAGCAACGCAAATATCCCGATTCGATTTCCGATAAAATAGGGGACGTCTTTAGCCTCAACTACTCCCTTTCCGAGAAACACGCGTGCAAATGCGGAAATCCTTTCGAGGACATCAGGATCTGTATCCTGAGTCGGAATAACCTCCATCAGGGGTAAGTATCTCGGCGGATTGAAAAAATGTGTCCCCAGAAATCGTCGTTTCAAATCTTCGCTCAATCCCGAGGCAATTGCTGCGATCGGAATACCGCTCGTGTTTGTGGAAACAATTGTATCTGACCCAATAACCCTTTCTACCCGACTGAGCAGCGATTGCTTGATGTCTAATCGTTCTACGACTACCTCAATTACCCAATCCATATTTGCAAGTTCGCTCAGGTCGTCGTCGAAATTTCCAGTCTGAATGCGCGAGGCCGTTGAGGACGTAAATAGTGGATCAGGTTTTAACGACTTCATCCGTTTGAAGGCGCCATCAACAATGCTGTTTTTGCTGATCTTCTGAGTCTTGTCAGCTTCATCCTTCGCAGACGCCGGAATATCCAATAATAGAACGCGGGCTCCTGCATTTGCGAGATGTGCAGCGATCTGGCTGCCCATCGTGCCGGCACCAAGAACCGCTATTTTTGTAAACGGAACAAAGGTTTTCTGACTCATCAATTTGTTTTCCTCAGCAATCATGATCCTACTGATATGGCATCGTGATCATCACGATACATCCCAGAAATAACATCGTTATATTTTTCGCGAACGGCGGATCGCTTGATCTTCAGTGTTGGTGTTAACAGACCGTTCTCAACGCTCACCTCATCGGGGATAAGTATAAATCTCTTGATTGTCGTCCAGTGAGGCATGCCGGAGTTCGCCTGTTCAACGAGCTTTTTGTATATCGCGATCACCTCGGGAGTATTCAGAAAATCGTCCATATTCCTGTTCTCAGAGTCGGTTGGTTTGGCGCCCTTCGTCTCAGAGCCCGTTGCCTTAAAGCCCTTCGTCTCAGAGCCCGTTGCCTCAGAGCCCGTTGCCTCGAAGCCCATACGGTGCGCCAGTTTTTCAAGCGCGATTCGTTCCGGGAAGAGAAGTGCCGCCGCAAACTTTTGCTGATACCCGACCACGATCGCCTGTTCAATCAGAGGGGAGGCCGATAGTTTGTTCTCAAGCGGTTGGGGCGTAACGTATTTTCCGGTAGACAGTTTAAAAAGGTCTTTTTTTCTATCGGTGATTGTTAAATAGCCGTCATCGGACAACTCTCCAATGTCTCCGGTGGCGAACCATCCGTCTGCCGCCAGTACAGCATTTGTTCGTTCCTCATCGTCGAAATAGCGGGCCATCACGTGTGGACCACGGGTCAAAATCTCCCCATCTTCTGCAATTTTGATTTCAATGCCAGAGATTGCTTGTCCAACAGTCCCGGATCGATTCAGTCCAGGCCTGTTGAACGATATGACCGGACTGGTTTCCGTCAGTCCGTAACCCTGAAGTACGGGAAGACCAGCCGCCTCCAATACATCTGATATTTCTTTACTTAAAGCCGCACCTCCACTGATCAGGAATTTCAGACGCCCGCCAAAAGCATTTCTCCATTTTTTGAAAACAAGCTTGTCTGCGATAACTCCCCTGATGCTGATTCTTCCTGACGCGTTCGATTGATGGCTCGTTTGAGCCCGGGATAAACCCCACCTGGCAATTTTCCCTTTCAGACCATCGGCGGCGTTGGTTTTCTCGATAATTCCGGCGTATACCTTTTCTAACACCCGAGGAACACTGATAAGCATGGTTGGCCTGACGTCCTGCATATCCCGAACCAGATTTTCGGGTGAGGTGAAATACAGGGAAGAGCCCCTTGCCAATGCTAAGTAATAGTTGGTCCGGGCAAACACATGCGTGAGTGGTAAAAACGACAAAAGAGTCTCACCTTTTGCGCCCGGTACATATCCCGTCAACCCTTCGGCGCAGGATAAAGCATTAAACGTGATGTTTTCGTGCGTTAACATGACTCCTTTCGGCCGGCCGGTCGTCCCGCTCGTGTATATGATGGTTGCGAGATCGTTCGGTGCCAACTGGTCCGACATTTCGCGTACGGCGAGCGGATCAGACTGGTTTTTATTTCGACCGATACTTCGAATCTCGCGCAAACTGCGTACGCTCACCCTGTCGCTTAATTCAATAGTACCCTGGGTCGGATCATTCTCAATCAGAATAACAGTGTGAACTGAATCACAAGTATTTAAAACATTCTCGATGTCTCGCAATTTTATTCTGTCCGATACAATTACAGCGTGTGCGTCTGCGTGTTTAAGAACATAAGAGATGGTTTCGGGAGCATGAGTCAGATAGATCGGGACGTCGATTAATCCGGCCATCAAGCAACCCATATCCACCAGACAGAAGTCGACATCACTCTCCATATAAAGCGCGACCCGGTCACCTGGCTGCAAGCCACAGGCCCTCAAACCAAGGGCGGTTTCTTCAGCAGCAACTCTGAATTCAGAAATCGAATAACTCAGCCACCCGTCTTCCGTCCACCGGGAAAACGCGGTCGGATTTCGATACTCAGCAGCGGCATGGTATAACAATGACGGAAGAGTCTGACCCAGATGTGTCGACGGCGCTACCGACTTGGCGATATTTTGATCTCTGATCGTCATGCTTCGAGACGCCTCCTCTTGACATCAAAGTTTTCCGACGCACACGCGTATACGGCCGCATTGATAGCGTGCTCAACCAAATCATCCTGATTAAGTTGTCGATCAAATCTGTGGGCATGATAGAGGGAAATAACGCCGTGAATCTGTGACCACAATACATTCGCCGAAAGTATCGGATCTGCGCGCTTCACGTCTCCGTATTGCATGCCTCTTTTAAACAGCAGAGACAAATCCATGATCATGGATCTCGCCTCCCGGTACCTGGATTCCGGATACACTGACAGGTTTTCGGGATGGAGTACATACATTATTTCGTAATAACCAGGGTTTCCCATTCCGAAGGAAGCGTACTCCATACAAACCTGCCTGATTGATTCGAGAGGCGAACGTGATCGATCACTCAGGACGGGGCGTAATTTTGATTCCAATAACTCCATACCGTCGGAGATAAGTGCGTGCACCAGCTGATCTTTGCTGCGAAAATGCAGATATATCGTTGTAGCGCTGTAACCCATCGCCCGGGCAATCTTTCTCATGGAAAGACTGCTGTACCCATCGCGGAGCAACAACTGGCGTGACGATTGCAAGATCAGGCGCCGCAGCTCCAGTCCCGACTGTACCCCTGTACCTGTACTTTCAATCGCCATAATCGATTTTGTGATCGAGATTACTTAACACTGTTAACTTGTAACGTACCAATCCTCCAGGCTGTTTCCTGACTTTTATGGTTACGCCCGTTTCGATCTGATATTGACAAATAAAAGGGCGGCACATCGAAGATGTGCCGCCCGAATTCCCTCCCATCAAATAGCCCAGACAATGTCGCGACGCGGGCTCATGACTCTCTTAGGTTCTTACTTATCAGTTTCTTTTTAACGATACAGTTCCGACGCCGGAATATAAAACTAACGCCGGCCCTCCCCCATTAACGCGGCCCTCGAAAGACTTGGACATCCATTTTCCAATTATTTTATGACCAAATGCAGATTCCGCAGATCCCAGACTCGTCCGGGCTTCTACATCAACCGCAATTCCCTCTTCCATGTACACCGTAACCGCTCCATAGCCTGAACTCAACTGCGAGTCACCGCGGGGTTGCTTCGTGATAGTCACCTTGATATCGCCCGCTCGTGTTCGGGCAATGACTCTTCCTCCGACGTCAGCGATTTCGATGTTCCCAGCTCCGGAGATAACTTCGACCGAACCATCTACCGAATTAATCTCTATAAATCCCGCTCCCGTCCCGATATCGATAGATCCTATAATATCGCCAATTTCAATGTTTCCCATGCCTATGCGGCCCATAATAGATCCGTTCAGATCTTCTATCTCGACGTTTCCCGCCCCGGATAATATATCCAAGTTAAATATCTGCGGTACCAGTACGATAACTGCAAGTTCAAATCGGTCATCTTTGTGTCGACGCCCCCTGCTCCACGAAGAAACATATTCGTCGTCAAACTTGGAATCTACAATAATGTTGTTCCCATCCTGCCTGATAACTACTTCATGACGATTCAAAAACGTTTTAATATCGTCCTCTTCTACGTCCCGGATCCGACGTTCTAATTCGACGTGGACTTCGTTTCCGGCAATTGTTCTGACCTCAATTGAACCCCTGTCGATATCAATCAAAAGTGTCCCGCCACTTCGAACTTTGAAAGTTCTTTTTATGGTATCATCACTGCTGCTTTGAGCCGCGTGAGATATTGTCGACATCATCACAATCGCGACGAAAAAAAGTAGTGACCGTTTCATACAACAAACGCAGTGAGATCCAACAGGAGTATTATGGCGGGGATACGAGACCACGCACATCAGTGTTGCACGACAAATAAATGTCCGCTATCCCTACCGGTCCTTTATACTTATGTCACCGGTACCCGTCGATAATTCGATCCGGATACCGCCTTTGTTCAACGTACCCACTGCCCGCCGAATCCTGGCACCCGCAGAATCCCGGCGCGGTTCTGACCATTCGAGATGGCCTCCAAACTTATCCGTCTCCAATTCACCGTAGTACCCGAGGTCAATCCGTAAATCGGCTTTCAGATCGGACGGGATTCGCAGATCAATATCCCCGTTTTCTGCCCTGATATCGATAAATTCCAATTCAACATTTCTGTCAGGATTTATACGAACAAACACATCGCCTACTTTGGAGACTACCTTCACGTCTCCAGACATGTCATATACGTACACATCGCCAGCCATTGTTTCTGCCGTTAAGCTGCCCCGAAGTTGCCGAACATCTATATCACCGCCCGACGTTGTAGCGCGGACGTGTCCGACAATGTATTCAAATTCTATCGTACCCCCCGACGTATTCAGGTCGAGATCCCCCTTCACGTAAACAAATTCTATGTTGCCCCCACCCGTGAATGAATCCACGTCCCCGTTAATGCGATCACCCTCGATATCGCCTCCCCCGGTGGTTGCCGTAACGTCCCCCTCAATATTTGAGATTTCAATATCGCCGGCACCGGTGAGAATGTGAATTTCCGCGCCGATGTGAACAGCTTCCACATCTCCGGCGCCGCTTTCAATGGTTAACGGGCCGCTCACATTGCGCACATCTACATCACCCATACCCGTCCAGATATCCAGATAACCTTCGAGATCAGAAATAATTATGTCACCCGTTCCGGTCGCGATCTCTACCGGAGCATTACCTCCTTCAACAGTAACATCGCCGTATGAGTTCGAGATTTCCAATTCGAGATCCACCGGAATCCACAATTTTATCCGCCGATTTTCCCCGATATCGCCCCGGCTCTGAAATTCGATTTCCCCTCGAGTTTGATATACAATAACAGATATGTTCGCAGCTTCTGCACGCGCATCCTCCTCCCCATCCTCCTTTACAGTAATAGACTCAACGTATCTGATTCTTTCATTGTTGGACCGAACGATATCTACATCACCGGGAAACGCCGATATCAAAACCTTCCCTACCGAAGCTCTCAATTGAACAGTTTCATCGAACTGAACCACGAAACCGTCATTTTTTTTCGAAACTGCCTGGCCCATCGCCACCCTGGACGTTGCGAATCCCAAAAGCCCTGTTACCAAGAGCAACAGAAAAGTAGTCCCTCCTGCCAACGATGATTTATGATTCCCGGATAACATCTATTGTAACTCCTCCAAAGGAACAGAACGGTCCATCTCGTCAAGTGCCACCCTGGCCCGATTTCTGATATAGCTATTTTCGTCCGTTGTCGCGCGTTCAAGGAGTCGGGCCATTTCCTGCCGGGTTACTTCGCTTTGTGTTAGAAGTTCAAGAATCTCAATTCGAAGAGCGCTGTTG
>SMXK01000218.1 GCA_004356265.1 Bacteroidota bacterium | reverse complement strand
CGTCCGGTGCTTCTACAAATCCATACTGGAATCCGGGCGCGACGATCGCGTCGTTGCCTGTTACCTGGAGCATCCGCGTATTCTGATTGACCGTGTATGACCTTTGATACGATGCCTGAAGCTTTTTTCCGGGCCCCAGCGCGTATGTCAATTTCGAAATTCCGTTCCAGCGATTTCCAGTCCGGGGCATCAGACGAGTAGACGAGTAGAGCGATGTGCGCAGCTGGTCCGGTTTCGAAATCTGCCGGGTAAAACCGTCTGACAGATTAATCTGTGCCGAAACGAAGAAGTGTAATTTGCTCCTGATGATCGGTCCGCCGAAGTTTAATTCGTAGATCGATTCGTTAAAATTTGAGCTCGCGTCTTCGTTGAACCCCAGGTTGTCCATTTTTACAGAGGCACTGCCTTCAAACACATCACCTCCGTCTCGCGTCCGGACCGAGACCACACCTGATGTTGCGTCGCCAATTTCAGCGCCGAGCCCACCTGTGGTCAGATCGATACTTCTAACGCCTCCGGCGCCGATTTCCAGTCCGAATCCGGTCCCGGCGAGTGGATCCTTGGCAGATACACCATCCACGATATAACCTGCTTCATCGGCTCTGCCACCTCTGATATATAGGCCCGTAGGATCAAGTACAACACCGACTTGCGTTGCGACTGCGGCCTTTACACCTTTCAAGTCGGCGACCCGGAGTTGCTCACCGGACATGCTCTGTGTGGAAGAAGAGCTTTCGACGTCTACAATCGGTTTTTCCCCAACAACAACAACTTCATCATCCGTGGAGAGAATAGCCTCATTCAAGTCGATATTAAGCGTTGTTATTTCGCCATTCTGAATCGAAATACCGGTGTGCATAACCGTTGCGTACCCGATGTAGCTGAATCGAATGGAGAAGTCGCCCGCGGCAATGTTTTCGATCCGGAATCGTCCATCCAGATCGGTAGCGGCGCCGAGGGAGGTGCCGACGATGATGACGTTTACTCCAATTAATGACTCGCCCGTCTCCGCATCTTTCACGACACCAGTCAGGATTCCTTGAGCCGATGCGCTGATGGGCAACAGGGCTCCAGACACAATAATCAGCAGCGTCATCCACAGGAATCTGAAGGCCCGATATGTTTGTGTGTCCATCATTTCGGGAATCCAAGGCTCTCCAACATGAGATGTATTGCGCGGCGCGGAGCAGCGGTGTCTCCGTCGGCTCCTATCAAAACCTCCTGACCCGAGAAAGAATTGATCATCGGGAGCGCGAACAGGCCGACGCGTTGATCAGTACTGATAGAAGCAATCGTAGTGGGTCCGTCCCAGTCCACCAGACTGCCGGCACTGCTTATCGCCCGGTAGGCCGCTGAATATATCGGCAATACGTCGGAGCCGCCCACGACGTAAGGAAGCGTGCTCAATAACGTTGCTGACGCGACCAGCGCCGGCATGGGCTCACCGGTGCCCGGCAGAGTAACGACCAGCGGATCAACGGGGGCATTCTGAAATAATCGAAGAGACGACCGCAACCCTTCCGGAAACGTAATCAGGTCCGTCAACGGAAGCAGTAAAATGGCAGCGTTGCCAAGATTATCGTCAGGACTCGGGGGTAGAGCTATTGGGGAGTGAACCATAAGTTTACCCCCGTTTCCAAAGAAAATATCCATCACACCAGCCACGAAAGGCAGGTTGTCTCCTGTCTGGGACACCGTCGTGTTTGTTGACATCCAGTAGATATATTTAAACTGAGCGAGCATCTGCCTGACCGTCGGGTTGGCGTTCGGAGGTAGCTGATCTGACCGGGGAACGAGACCAGCCGATCCCGTCACGAAGGGAGTCGTGATCGTCCAGAGATCAATGGGTGCGCCTGCTGGAAGATATTCCCTCAGCAGATTCAGATGATAAGCGGCTAGCGTCGGGCTGTCGGTAGTCCGGAAATCATCTACATATAAAACCTCGCTGGTCTGTTTCTTCGTGTACCAGGAAATACGCTCGAGTGTGCTGGTTGTATCCGTGGCATCTACGGCACGAATGTATAATGTGTTAACGGCGTTCAGCTTGAGTCCAGGGATGAAGATGTCGCTGGGGGTGTATCCGCGTCCGAGATAAACCCGTGCATCTACCTCAACTTGCGAGGCGTCGTTGATGTCGATTTGCCCGGTAAGGGTAATGAACTCAGTATTAAAGGGCAGGTCGACCAAATTGAGACTATCATTCAAGCCGATCTGGATGGCCCGGATATTCGCTGCGCCTTCGGGGTCACTGGCTGTCCAAGCTGCAGAAATGACGGAAAATGTTGTGTCAGGCGGAAGGTCGAATGGACTGAATCGAATAGACGGCGGGCCGTTCTCAATCGGGAAGACTGTACGAGCAGGGGTCGGATCTTTGGCTCCGAGGTCGTCTATCGCTCGTACTTCGAATGCGATATTCGCTTCACGTTCCCCTCTCGGAATTGGAAGCAGGACGAGAGAGTCCGTTGACGTCGTGGCAGACCAGCCGTCTTCCGGGCCGAGCTTTTCGAGTTCGTCATAAAACCTGATTTCATACGATTGAACAAACCCGTCGGGGTCATCGCCTGACCATGTGATGTAAACGGTGCTCGTAAATCTGTCGGCTCCTTCGAGGTTATCCACCAGGGAGGTATCGCGTACGCTTAATGAGGTGTTGGGCGGCTGATTTTCAAACGGATCGCCTGAAAATCCGGAGTCGCACCCTGCCCAGAGGCCAGCGCAAAATAAAACGAGGGCGGATACCGATATGGTGGCGTTAGCCGGTCTCACTAAGAGATAAATATTGATATAATTGAAGGAAAAGGAACCGACCAGAGAAGAGGGCGGCCGTTCCGGCCGCCCTCATTCTGATCAGAATTCTGCAGCGAATTACAAATCTCGCCACGCATTAAAACCACAGCGCGTTAGAACCACAGCTTATTTAAGCAGGATCATCTTTTTAAGTTGTGTTTCCGCTCCTGACGTGATGCGGTACATATAGATACCGCTTGAATAATTCCTTGCGTCGAATTCTACAGAGTGAAAACCGGCGAAACGCTCTTCATTTACGAGTGTCGCCACGCGGCGCCCGAGAGCATCAAATACTTCAAGGGTAACGAACGCAGTTTCATTCATTTCAAAGTTTATCCGCGTCACAGGATTAAACGGGTTCGGGTAATTCTGCTCGAGAGCAAAAGCAGTAGGAATATCACTGTTCTCAGTCCCAACGTTTACAACCGGGCCCATATCAGAAAGCAACTGTGGTGTGATCTTGAAGTTGCCGAACGAATAATGCAGCACACCCTGAACAAACTCCAGCTTTTCCCAGACGGAGAACATACTGGCAGGGTCGTCATCGGGGTAGGAAAAAGCTTCAGAATTATCGTCGATGCGCAAGTTGCTGCCGCCACCATCAGTAGAAATAGTGAACTCTCCAAACGGACCACTAGGGGCATCAGCATTTGTGGCAGTCACCACCGCGCCTTCAACACGAACCCACATGCCTTCGTTCGCTTCAGCGATGTCCAGATCCGCAAGGGCCGTGGTCGACATCACTTTTGGAGCGAATGGAGTAACTGGGCCAACAACGGTGTACTCAACGTTCCGGATACGTGTCAAGGTAAAGGATTCGGAAATATCGGCTTTTGTGATGTGAATCTGTGTTCCGGGCGCTAATGCACCAAGGCTATTGTCATCAAAGAAAAGACCAGACCAAGATGTGGTATTATCACCGTCCTGAATATACCCGTCTCCGCTGCGGCCTCGCTGCCATGAAACCGTAGCCGTGATGTCCATATCGAAGGTCTGGCCAGCGAACGGTCCGTCGCCAAACACGTCGTTTAACGTTCTCTGGATGTGTTCAATTTTTGTGATCCCATTATCCAGAACACGGAGCACCGTAGGATCCGTTATAAACTGACCGCCGCCGTCATCGTTGGCTTCGATCCAGAATGTCACGAAGGATTCGTCCGGTTCAGCGCCCAGTTCGAATGTGAAGGTATTTCCGACAGGGAAGGATGGGTTGTCAGATTTAACAGTGGCATCCTGATCCGTGAACCAATAAAGGGCAGCGTTTGAAAAATTCCGGCCTGGAGACACAAAGATGTCAGCCGTGACATCGGTGGTACCGGTGCTCGTTGGAATATCGGCAAATTCGACGTTAACTACTTTGATGGGTTCTTCCAGAACCTCCATATCGCTGTCCGCCATAGGATTTATGGCAAGTACAGTTCCGAACGGTACTGCTTGCGCATACGGGTCGCTCCCGGCGATGCCTGGAAAGGTCAAGAATCCCTTTACGTTTACGGAAGATCCGGGAACAGGTGGGAAGTAATCTTCGGTTAGAACATTGTATTCAGCATTCTGGCTCGAACGATCATTTCTAAATCGAAGGGACGTATCGTATTTCGCTACAAACGATCCGCCACCCGAAGGATCGGCGTCTGTTGTGATGGCGAAGTCCGGCCGATCAGAGGGAGTGCTCTGAACGACGGTGGCATCTTCAAACACTACATAATTGCTGATAAACTTGGAATAATTGTCCCAGTTGATTTGAGCAGCGCCATCGGGTCCCATATCCATGTTGACTTCTTCTGTCGTCGCGACAATCGGGTCAAATATTGGATCGCCACCGCTCGGATCCAGCGACGTTACATATGTAATCGACGTCGGGACAAATTGATGGGTTGTGAAAAACGGATTGATCTGTCCCACTACAGTAATAACGTCGCCGCGAAGTAAGTTTTTTAGTCCAAGTTTCGATCCGTCAACGATTTGAATGCCTTGGCCGCCGTTTCCATCGACTGACGCTGAAATATCGCGGGCAAAAACGTGAATTCGACTTGGCTGACCAGCGTCCCCCGGGGTCGACAGGCCGGAGTTTAATGGGTCTGTTAAAATCACAACTTCAATTTCGACCACATCGCCGCACATAGTACCATCATACAGGAGGCCTGCACAGAACCCCGAGTTTACGTCGTCCGCCGTGAGATTTGCTCCGAGCGCATTCAGCTGGTCGATATTCGCGTCCGGGATGAAGTTAATTGCACGCACGGACACCTTCTCCTGCGCGACTGCGTTTCCTGCCAGCAGCAAAGTGCCGAGGAACGCAAATAACGTGGTAGCTCTTCGTAACATTGTTATTCCCTTTTATGTTAGT
>SMXK01000217.1 GCA_004356265.1 Bacteroidota bacterium | reverse complement strand
GTTCGAATCACACTTGGCATCATGTGTTGCGTATTGCTGTTGAACAGTGATGGCTGGAGCCAATCTGACTTTATTCGTGGGGACGTTAACTGTGATGGCGTTGTTGATCCACTGGATAATGCGGTGCTCCAGGCCTTCGTTTTTGGAGGCGGTTCCCTGGCCTGTCGTGATGCGGCAGATCTGAATGATGATGGCGTAATCAGTGTTACCGACCTCACTTATCTGATTTCTTTTACTTCGGGCGGAGGGGCTGCTCCGATGGCGCCATATCCTGGTTGTGGTCCTGATCCGACCGCCGATGCGCTCACCTGTGCCTCTATGTGTTGTGTGGCCACGGGATGTCTGATTTCTGATCCGGGGGATGTAAACGGCGACGCCCTCGTCACATCATCTGACATCATAGCTCTGGTGAATTTTGTATTCAAGGGAGGCTCCGGTCCGATCCCGTGCGTTGCTGCAGGCGACATCAATTGCAACGGTGCAGTTACTTCCGCGGATATCATCGCACTGGTGGCTTATGTATTCAAAGGAGGAACACCACCGTGCGATCCGTGTACGATCATTCCCGCGGTGTGGTCATGCCCATAGCCAGTATCGATGTGGTCACAATGTAGCCGGGTGCCGGTATGTTGACTGCGACCAATGAGCTGACCCTCTTTTGTTTCGCGTTCGGCAAAGAATCGTTAATAAGCGATCTATAGAGCTCAATCCGCAACACGTAATCGGTGCCGCTGCGCTGGAGCGCCTGGGCTCAACGTATAAGTGTAACGTCATTGTCGATCAGTATTTGCGCCGGGTTCGAGAAATTCCAGCCAAACGCCGTGGGCAGATTCGGGGGGAACCAGAAGGCTCTTTCCACGGCTCTGGGCGGTTCTCTCAGCCTCAATACCTGCTTCCTCCAGCAATGACTCTACAGGATCTATCGATGCGACTCGAATGGTTACGCCCACTATGGCGCGCCCCTTCACCGGTACTTCCAGGTCACTGGTTTGAACTGACCTGTCGGAAAACAGCAATGGAGCCTGAGATGCTCCCGAATATTCAGTCGGCTGAAACAGCCCGCCAATCTGGTCTGAAAGTCCTGAGGCAAACCACACTCTGATGAGCCCCTGCGCACCATTGGCGTGCGTGGTAAATCCGGGCTGATCGATCCACAGATCTGATTCTTCCACAAACCAGATAGGCCGCAGCTCGTGATCCTCAGAAATAGAAATCGTGAGATGATGATCCTCGCCACTCACGGTGATGGGAATACCAAGCTCCTCCAGACGCTCACTCAGAAATCCCAGGTTCGAGGCTCGCATGGCCACAAATGCGGCTCCGTCGCCCTCTGCAATGAGTTCAATATATTCCTTCGCGAGTTTGTCCAGTGGTGATGAGGCTGTGATGAGTTCTAATTCGGTTCCATCCTGAAATTTGAGATGCAGATTATCAATCGAGTTATTGTGAAGGCGTCCGGGTTTGATCGTGAATCCGAGTGCCTCGAAAGTCCCTTTCGCACTGGCCAGGTCATTCACGGCGATATTCACATGGTCCAGACCGACTGGAAAGCTGGAACCCGAAAGGTCTGCGCTATGGCCGGCCGGTAAGCAAACGGCGGTCACTGTTGCGATCGTAAATGCAGTGTATATTCTCTTCGTCATGCGTTCTCAGCCACCTGCCAAAATTATTGCTTCTTTTAATTACAGAGAGACCTCATCGGGACTCCACCTGTACTCTCTGCTAATGTGTGAAACCTAACCAGGAATCTGCATTAATCTAAGTGCTCAATGTTGACCCGAAGGCGGATGTGACGATATATCAGAAACTTATGGATCTTGAGGCAGAGCCTGTGACCAAAAACCTCGATTACCGAAGTCACTATTTCGACGATCCTGATGCTCTTGCAGCATTTGAGAAATATGCGGAAACGCTGTTTGGCCTCGACTTCAACCTCTGGCGCGACAAAGGGCTGTGGGATAAGAACTATACCGCGTTTTCAGCCTTTGACGGTGATGAGTGTGTGGCTTCGATCTGCGTGTATCCATCGGATATCACCTTTCGGGGTAACGTCAGTCGATGGGCTCAGCTGTTGACAGTGGGAACCCGCCCGGAATACCGCGGCCGGGGAATCCAGCGAGAACTGTGGAATCGTAGCCGCACATGGATCGATGATCAATTCGACATGACATTCCTGTTTACCGATGATGTGGCCGCAGGATTCTACGAGAAACTGGGATTCGTGAGGCAGGCCGAATATTTCGATGTCACCCACAATGTCACCGGAGTCACATCCGCTGGAGCCCCTTTTCAAAAACTTGACCTGGGCATCGATGGAGATTTTTCGATTTTAAAACGTCTTGCATTTGATCGTGAGCCCGTATCGAACGTACTGGGGTTCCGAAATCCTAAACTCTTGCTCTTCATGTTCCTGTATCAGTACCGGGACTGGACGTATTACATTGAGGAACTGGATACTATAGTTGTTGTGGAACAGACGGATTCGGCCATCAGAGTTCACGACATCGTAGCCGAACGGATGCCGATGGAACACGATCTTGAATTTCTGCTGGGGACGTTCAGACAAGAAGAAATTCACTGGTTGTTCTGCACAGATCGTCTGGTACTGAGTGCGCTTCGCAGGGAAGAAGTGACCGATGATGTGCTGATCGTGTCGCCGGAATTTAAATCGGATCAGAAATTGACATTTCCATCTTCAATCAGGGCATAACTCAAAGTCAGCTACTCCTCTATCCAGAGTTTCTGAAGGATTCTAATTGGCTGAGGATTATGGTTGAAACCATCAGGAGAAGAAGAAACCCATCCTGATGATCTGTTGCAATCCAACAGTCGGTGACTTAGGTTTCAAGAGAGATCCGTCCAGAGTGTCTGACGACCTATGGTCGCGAAAATACGATAATCGCGTCGCATACAGCGGGAGATAATCATGATGACCGGGGTGAGTCCTGACGTACCACTCAGCAAGAGTGAGTATAAAAGCCAGATGGAAACGCTGACGCTCAGACTGGGCGAACTGCAGCGCGAATGTTACAGTCGGGGCATCCCCGTCATCGTGGTGCTCAGTGGTCCGAGTGCTTCGGGAAAAGGCCTTCTTGTCGGTAAACTGGTCATGAGTCTGGATCCTCGCGGGTTCAGACTCCACACGCAATCATCTTCAACCAACGACGCCCAACTACACCCGTTCTTTTGGGACTTCTGGAGACGCCTGCCACCCAAGGGCGCGCTGGGCATCTTTATGGACAATTGGTACCGCCCGCTCTTCCACCGCGCTAAGAGATTCAAGTCTGCTACTGCCCAGACCGACTGGTTTCGTCGCATTAACGCCTTCGAGCGGCAGCTTGCCGATTCAGATTATGCTTTCGCCAAGTTCTATCTGCATGTTTCGAAGCGGGAGCAGAAAAAGCGGTTGAAGAAACTCGCAGCGGATCCGAATACATCCTGGCGGGTCACCAAACGAGACTTGATCATGTTAAAGCGGTTCGACCGGTACAGCAAAAACGCCGATTTGGTACTCGAGTCGACGCATACGGAAGTGGTACCATGGACAATCCTGCCCGCGGATAACTGGCGGTTCGCGTCGCTTACCATGACGCGCACTCTGGTCGAGACCATGGAGAAAGCGGTCAGTGGCGGTACATCGCCGCGCGCCGCGCGCCCTGCTTTGACGAAGAGGGCATCTAAACAGGGAGCCCTGAGGCTGGCTGATTTCGATCTCTCCAAGTCCCTGGACAGGGATCGGTACGAGAAGGATTTAGATCGCCTCCAGGGTAAACTTCGGCGCCTGCAAAACGTCGCCTATCGCAAGCGCATTCCGATTGCTCTTGCCTACGAGGGGTGGGATGCAGCCGGCAAAGGTGGCAATATCAGACGTCTGGTTTCCGGACTCGACCCGCGAGGCTACCGCGTCATCCCGATTGCCGCCCCCACGGGCGAAGAGAAATCCCACCACTACCTGTGGCGATTCTGGAAGAATGCTCCGCGCAACGGTCACATATTTATCTTCGATCGCACCTGGTACGGTCGCGTACTGGTTGAGAAGATTGAAGGATTCTGCACGCCCGTCGAGTGTGAGCGCGCCTATACCGAGATCGTTGAGATGGAGCAGGAATGGGCCAAGTCAGGTGCTCTCATAATGAAATTCTGGCTTCATCTGAGCAAAGATGAGCAACTCCGACGCTTCAAATTACGCGAAAAGACGCCCCACAAGTTATGGAAGATCACGGACGAAGACTGGCGCAACAGAGAAAAATGGGACGACTATGCACAGGCTGTCGACCTGATGCTGAAGCGAACGAATAGTAAGTACGCACCCTGGATCGTGGTGGAGTCGAACTGTAAGCTTCATGCTCGTACGAAGGTTTTGAAAGCGGTGGTTGAACAGTTGGAAGCGCGATTGTAACTGAGCAGGACCCTGGCCCGGGTCGCATTGCTGAAACGGACTCAATGCAATGCAAGTTATTGTGCCACAAGGTGATGCAGGCGTTCACTGCCCCTGACCCGTGATGTCTGGCGAATGTATTGCCTCTATATACCACCTCTCCTCACCAATGACGTGTTTGCAAAATCTGACCCACGGACTATCTTAAATCGAAGAGCAATAGCCATTTTGCGTGATGATCTGTAATGGTCGAGCCACGTAACCCGCGGCCAGGATTCGCTCTCAATAACCTGGAAAAGGAAAGATCCAATGAAGGTATTGCACATCGTGCGCCACGCTCATGCCGTCAGCAGAAAGCAAGGATTGCCTGATTTCGAGCGTCCCTTGATCAAGAAAGGGGTAAAGGCTGCCCGTGATGTTGCCCGTCGTCTCAAGAAAAGCGGCTTTAGCGCGGACCACTTAGTGTCGAGTCCCGCAAATCGAGCTATAGAGACCGCTCGCGTTTTCTCGAAGGAATTCGGATTTCCTGTCAAGAAGATCGAGTTACAGCAGTCGGTGTACAGCGACGCCGACAACGCCTCACTTCTGACTCTTGTGCGGAACGTCCCTGCCTCTTCGTCCAACGCGTTTCTGTTCGGCCACGATCCGTCGTTCAGTGACTTCACCGGATATCTCATCAAGGGATTCGAGGAGTCCATGCCCAAGGGTGCAGTGGTTACTGTTGCATTTGACTGTGAGTCATGGTCGGATATCGGCCCCGGTACGGGTCAGCTTCGACTTTTCGACTATCCTATGCGTAAGAGCGAGCGAGCGCGTCGCTTCAAGTCATTACGTCGAGAAGTAGCCGACCTCCTGACATCGGCAATGAATGAAAAGCTCGAAGGACTCGACGCCCGGGCAGCAAAAAAGGCAGAGAAGTACACAAGAAAAGTATCGCGGAGAGTCGCCGAACGGTTTCTCCGATCGGCCCGGCATCTGCAAGCAGGAACTACAAAGGGCGGACTCGAACAACAGCACCATGAACCTGCGCGGCAGGCCATGGAGGTATAGATCATAGTGTCACCTGAATCTGAATTACCGCCTGACACAGATCAGGCTCTCCAGTCTCGAGTTATACCAGCCAGAGTATATGCACCACCGCAGCCACCCGCTGGAACCGGTAAAAAGGCCCGAAAGTCCAAAGCCGCAGCAAAGTTATTCCTGACCAACAAGGAAATCAGTTGGCTTTCATTCAATGAGCGTGTTCTTCAGGAAGCTTCCAATACCGGCGTGCCCCTGATGGATCGGGTGCGTTTTCTTGGGATATTCTCCAACAATATGGATGAGTTCTTCCGTGTGCGCATGGCTTCCCTTCACCGCCTTCTACGTGCCGGTAAACGTGTGACCACGACAGAGGGACATGATCTGCCGCGCGCCGTCGAGCGAGCGCATGAGATGGCCATCGATTTGTATCGGCGATTCGATGAGGCGCACGCGATGATCATAGACGAGCTGGCACGCCAAAAGATCAACTTCGTCGATGAAACCGCACTCGATGAGCATCAGGCTAAGTTCGTTGAAGAGTATTTTCACCGTGAGGTGAGACCGAATGTGACCCCGATTATGATCGACCAGATTCAGAAATGGCCCGATCTGCTAGATGATGCCACTTATCTGATTGCGGGGTTGCGAAAGAAAGGCGCCAAGGCCAAGACCAAGTATGCTCTCATAAGAGTGCCCTCAGATGTCCTGCCCCGGTTTCTGGTTCTGCCGCCGCGAGGCGATCAACGCTACGTAATGTACATTGACGACGTGATCCGATTCGGGCTCGAGCATATTTTCGGGGTGTTCCGCTACCATTCCTTTGATGCCTACGCAATTAAGGTGACTCGCGATTCAGAACTCGATTTCGATAATGACACATCATCAGGTTACGTTAAGCGTATCACCCGCAGTCTCAAAAACCGCAAGAAGGGCCGCTTTGTTCGCTTGCTGTACGATGCTGAAATGCCGTCGGCGCTTCTTCAGCGTGTAATCAAGAAACTCGGTCTTGGGCGAGATGGATTGATCATGTCGGGGGGACGGCATCACAATTTGCGTGACCTCATGGATTTTCCGGACCTGCGCCTGAGCAATGACCGCTATGAGTCACTTCCGCCGCTATTTCATAAGGACATCGATCGCCACAAACGGCTGATCGAAACGATTCGCAAGCGCGATATTCTGGTGCATTACCCCTACCAGACGTTTCAGTACGTTCTCGATTTCTTGCGCGAAGCTTCTGTCGATCCTAATGTCACGTCGATCAAGTTTACCATTTATCGCGTGGCGCATCGATCCTCCGTCGTAAATGCCCTGATCAATGCCGCTCGCAACGGGAAGAAAGTGACTGTGATCCTGGAGCTACAGGCGCGATTCGACGAAGAGAATAATCTGTACTGGGGCCAGCGTCTTCAAGAGGAGGGCGTGCACGTCATCCATGGAGTGGAGGGACTAAAATTCCATGCCAAGCTCTGCCTGGTCACGCGGACCGAAAAAGGGCTATCGGCCTCTTACGCGATAATCGGTACGGGCAACTGGAACGAAGAGACCGTCAAAATCTACAGCGATCATAGTCTATTCACTGCAGACAGTCAGATCACTAAGGAAGTGGATCGTGTTTTCGAATACTGTTCTAAACCATATAAGACACCGACTTTCCGCAATCTCCTCGTCGCGCCATTTACATTGCGCAAGAAGATCATGCAGCTCATCCGCCGGGAAATTCGCAACGCCGTTGCCGGGCACCCTGCATATATATTTCTCAAACTCAACAACCTTGCGGACGAAGAATTGGCAAGGGCGCTCTATCGAGCCAGCGACGCAGGCGTGAAAGTTAAGCTGATCGTGCGATCTATGTTTTCGCTGGTGCCCGGGGTTGTTGGGCTGAGCGAAAACATCGAGGCGAGAAGTATTGTGGATCGCTACCTCGAGCATTCACGAATCTTCGTGTTCTGTAATGGCGGAAAACCCTTGTACTATCTGTCATCGGCCGATCTAATGGCGAGAAACCTGGATGGGCGCGTGGAGGTGGTTTGTCCCATCTACGACCCCTCGCTGCAGGGCGAACTTCAAGCGTTTCTGGATCTCCAATGGGCGGATAATACCAAGGCGCGCATTCTCGATGCGGGTCTGACAAACCAGATCAACTCGACTCCGCAGGGCAAGAAGACCCGAGCACAGTGGGAGATCTATGCGCGCCTGAAGGATCAATCCCCCCGGTCGTAAACCGCCTTGACTTCGTCCCACAAATCTCGATAGGACCGCGCCGCCACAGACTTCGGATGTGCATGAACCACGGGCTCTCGGTAGATGCCCATCCTTTCAATATTCGAAGCATACATGATAGGAGTCTTTAAGGCATGTCCATCTGAAGATGACCGGTCTTCCATGATCGTGCGGTGGAGGCTCTTGCGCATCTCCACCATTGAAAAGAACATCGAGATCTTGGATCGATTCAGGTCGTGGTCTTTAAAAAATTTGAGCAATTGCTCGTACGTGAGTATGGAAAGCGTTGTGGGAATGACCGGAACGAGAAGAATATCGGCGGCAAAGAAGATGTTCTCTGACACTAACGTGATGTTGGGCGCACAGTCTAGAAACACCAGGTCATATTCACCTTCAAACTGATCGAGAGATTCGCGTAACCTCTTCTTTGACCTCTTCAGGTTAGCCAACAGCAAATCCAGACTTCTATATGACAGGTTCGACGGCAGCACATCGAGATTGTCATAGTCGGTGCCTTTGATGTTTCTGACGAACTTCTTCCCACCTTTGATGAGATTCTTGCCTTTAAAGCGCTTATGCGACTTCATCCTGAAATAATAGGATGCGGATCCCTGGGGATCGAGATCCAGGAGGATGGTCCTGGCGCCTTCGGAGGCCGCAAGGTAGGCCAGATTAACTGCGGCTGCAGTCTTTCCTACCCCTCCTTTAATGCTGTATAATGCAATAATCTTCAAGTTCAATTCTCACGCAAATAGTTCACGGTACAGTTTCTTGTTTTTGCCACCGCTGAATTCGTTGAATGACTTCGAAAATGCCTTTCTTACAACCTGCTGTCGCTGGTGCAACATGGCAATTATGCCGCCGGTAGCTGCAGCCGATTGGACATTTTCATTCTGTTTCTTTGTGCTGCGGGACATGATGCTCTCCAGCTGTGACTGCTGTAAAGCAAGATCGTTGTATTCTCCGAGATTGTCTTGCAGGCGCTTCAGTTGCTTTATCAAGGTCGTTGCTTTCGCTTGAGGAAAAAGCGAAGAAAAGAACTCAAACAGGTATCGAAGATTTTTGCACTGAATGCGAAGCCTGTGCAGTTCCTCGTCGGGCGTCGAATCGTTGATCGTGCCTCCCAGAGCCATCACCTGCGTGTAGCGTTTGAAAATGTATTTCCGAGCCAGCTCAATCGCCGGTCTATCGTAGTCTTTCGGATTCTCTGCGCCATCCTGTGTTGGACTACTTAGGAACGTTTCCCATTTGTTAAGTAGCGACTGACAGGAGCGACCCTTCAGAACACTAACGAATTCTTTCTGCCGTTTATCTCGATCCGATTGGAGCAGCTTGAAGAGTGGAGAGAGTTGCGGTCTGAATGCGGCGGGCAGCATGGCCTCATATCGTTGCTTATTGAGTAAGAACACATCGAGATCCCGCAACTTGTTGGATGCCTGGCCCAGTTCCGCAAAACGCTTTTTGAACGTCTTGATGGATTCCGCCGGAAACACGTCCTTAATCTGCCCCAGCACCGATCGGGTACGGCGTACGGCCACCCGGAAATCATGTAAGCACTCCGTGTCAATATCTGCCGTGATGCCAGGCGCATTCTGTCTCATGACCTCAAGCAATCGCTCTAAGATAATGACCGTCGCGTCCCGGGCGGTCATATCAGGGCTGAGTTGGACACGCATGTTTGAGGAATACTCGCCAGGCGTTTCGCCTGCCGCACCGAGAAGGAGCTTGAATACTTCGGTCGGTTTGCGTTCGTCGCCGATGCCTCGAAGAAGCTGCGCGACTTGTCGGTGATGCTTTCTGTATCCTCTCACCGGCTTGAGGGTGACAAGATTGATAACGGAGGCTGTCCCCGCACGTATTTTCTCGACCTGGACATGAAGCACGGTCTTATCGAATTCATCCAGAATATGTATGGTGCGGATCTGCGAATCCAGCCTGCCCCTCGGCAAGAGCGCGCGAATGGCCAGCACCTTTTTCAACTTCTCGCTAACTACGTTTTCTGAAAACGCTTCAATGAAGTTCAGCGGGGTATTGGATTTCCACTCCACAGTCTGGAGCGTCCGGTCATCCTGAATTGAGCGTAAGGAGTATTCGTGCGACGACCTGTACAAACTCATACCGCTGTTATATAGAGCCCAATCAAAAGTATCGTAATAGATGCGCCGTTCACGGTGTGGAGTCTTCGCCTCGGCCGAAAAATTCTGCGATAAGGTGTCGATGAGTCTGTTCGGATCCACGGAATCAAACACCAGAAGCGTATTCACTTGTTCCATTTCAATCACCGGAGAATGAGTTCACCTGATCGACATCGTGTCAATCAGCTTCGGAACCCGTCGGATAATCTTCTTGAGAGCCTTTTCATCTACGAGTTCCGCGGCCTCATCTACGCTTAGCCAGGCACGTTCTCTGAAGTGAAATTCGGGCCATTCCTCCAGTACATCATGTACTTCAAAGAGAAACACTGCGACATTGAGGGTGCCTTGCCACTTCCGATATCGATACTCTCCGATGGATTCTTCATAAACCTTGCCTTTGATACCGGCTTCCTCATAGGCTTCTCTGGCAGCGGATTGTTGCGCTGTCAGGTCGTCTTCGACAAAACCCTTGGGTATAACCCACCGTTTGCCGCTCCGATTGGTGATGAGCAGTATCTCCAATGCGCCGTCTTTGAGCACAAATGGAACAACCGCAGACTGGTCATAAGTGTTTCTCAATGGTGAGCCCATGTTAGGAGAGGAAACGACAAAGGTCAATACTTCTCACGTGCTTAGTTGAGCTTTGGTGAAACTCATTCCGAGGTATTTTCGCATGCTCACAAGACAGCTCCAGGCTGCACTATTATCGACCATCTGAGATCGGGTAGAGCGTAAGCCTGGCCCGCTTTCCCGCGCCTTCATCGGAAACAATAAGGGTATGTGGGTCCAGAAACGTAATACCTTCGGCCTGTCGATGCCACTTGGCAGGGAACGGCATTACCGAAATGACATCACCGGACGGAGAAATTTCCGCGATGGCACTTTCGCGCGCAGCCACAATAAAATAGTTCCCTGACAGCGGATGTCGCTCAATTCCCGACGGGTGAAAATTCTTGGTCTTGATAAGACTTGAAAAGTCGCTGGTGGTGAGTACAATGTGAGCGTCGTCCACGAGTTGTTTAGTGTCAACCGACCAAATGTACACAGTCAGAAGTCCCTCGTGGTCTGGACTCCGTGGATTCTTGGCCATTAGCAAGAGCGCCCTCAGGATTGGATCATAAGCCAGGCCTTCGATCTCATAGTCGCGTCCAATTCCGGTAGTATACACGTTGAACAGAACGGCCTCCTGGTCATTACCTTCTCTGCACTCATACAACCTGCCTGAGCTGGTCACCAGATAAATCCAGCCCTCAGCTGTTGCAATGCCCTCGAAATCAGCGGCCACGGGGGCCTTGTGATCGGATAGCGTGAAAGACTTTATGATCGTCCCGTCGTGATAGTCGATCTCGAACACAATGCCTTTTTCGTCGTTATGTGCGAGGAGCCGGCTGTCAGCTGTCATGGCTAAGCCGGAAATTTCCTTCAGCCGCTTGGGAAGCTTCAAACGCGTCGCGGTCTGAGCGTCAAGAACGAAACCTTTATGGGGCATGATCCCATTCATTATTGCAGTACTATCCGGAAAGACCTGGCCTTCTAATGAACTATTGTCTTGAGAATTTACTTCTCCGCTGAAATCTCTCGACGAATCGGGTCCGTATACTATTCCCAACAAGAGACTTGCAACGCCAAGGACAAAGAAACCCGCTAGAATCCGATCTCCGCGTGTTTGCATGTGTAAGCTACGCCTTCGCGGGCTTGCGTTTCTTTAGCTCGACTTTGGCCATATGCTTCTTGTCAGATTCTTCGATCTCCCGTACAAAACTAGCGAGATCTGCAGATTTTTTCAGTCGAACGTCATACTCAACGATGGACGTTCCATCTTCCTTCTGGATCACCCGCGCTTGCCGCCATTGCTTGGCCCCGGCTTCCAGAATCGGAATTACGGCACGCTGAGCCGATTCAAGCTTTGTTGTGTGGACACGGAGTCGGGCGTTGTAGCCCGGTTGGGTTGTCTCTCCGGACGCCGCCGATTGTGTTTGGGCGTCACCGCT
>SMXK01000216.1 GCA_004356265.1 Bacteroidota bacterium | reverse complement strand
TATACCGAAGACTGCCGGTATATTCCCAAAGATTCAGTTCTCCCAGCAGGGACATATCGGGTACGCCGCCGCTGAAGGAAAAAGTATTTCTCATTTCTGAGCGGACATGACGTACCACATTTTCTGTTACAAGAGATTTTCCTACAGAGAAGGAAATTTGAAATAAGCCGCCTACCCCGGTACTGAACTTGCCGTCTGTCGTAGAAATAATTTGAGTATTTGTATCCGCTTCTGAAAGAATTAAATGTGCGACCAGACTGCCTATCGTTTCAACAATCTGATCTGAATTGATGTTCAGAAGACTGAATTCGTCTGGGATATGCTGAAGAGATACACCTCCGGAGAGCGTAACGAAATTGTCCGGAACGTGTTCAGTGGCGTAATAAACCGGATGCTGCGTTCCCAAAGCGAGTCGAAATGGAGCTGTGAAGAATCCCAATATAGCGTCAAATGGGGGCAACTGAAGGAGCATGGCCGGTGCATTCAGCCAACCCAGGTTGTTCTTAATATTGTCCTGAAAACCGAGCGGGAAAAGTGACGGAAAGGAATGTGGTAGATATAGACTGTACCCTGATTCTTTTGCCGTGGCATTCCAACCGGAATTATAGGCGGGTCCATGAACGGCAAGATTACCCATGTCTACGTGATCGACGATCGTCGAAAAGGGTGATTCGGCCCGCGGATATCCAAAATACAAGGGAAGGGTCATCCAGTACCAGTTCTGTCGGATAGATGAGTCTGTCATGTTTAACTCCCGGATCTGCTCCCAGTCAGGGATCATTTCAATTTTGTTCGCATCGCTGAAAGGATAAATCGAACCGTAAGAAATCTCGTCCGGAATCACCCCGGTGGAACCGTGCATCCGGAAGTATTCACGGTGGTTAAACGAGGCCTTGATTTCTTCGCTGGCCCCCGCTGGCCCAATGGATCGATATAATCCCGGTGCCGGATACGACCCGTGTGAGTCCCTGTTTCTTCCTCCTGGTGCTGCCAGAAATTGATCCCATCCTTTGTTATCGGCTCCAACAAAAATGACGGGGTGGGTATTTACCACCGTTTCGCCATCATCCCAGTACGCCCGGTTTCTGATTATTTTCCACGTTCCTTCAACTCCCACCTGTTCGCGGGGAAGTCGATCAATCTGGGCGTCCCATACATTTTTCTGGACATAAACATTGGGTTTCGAGTAGTCCAGCCGAATGACATAATGATGGAAATAATACTCTACTCGTTTAATCACCAGCTCTTTGGATGGAGCACTGCGATCGGAATAGTCTCCATTAATAATCTCTTCAACCGTTTCTGCGCTTTGTAATTTTTCAACTTCATTTTTAGGAGCGATAACCACGTTAATGTGTTCCCAGTCCCCTTCATGGTTATTACCACCATCGTTGTACGGGTAGTAGAGCCAGAACTGCATAACGAATTCGTATGACATCTGTCCGTTTATGGAGGTGACCGTACTTATAAACGGGTGGGCGTAGATCCTCGGATAACTTCGATATCGCTCTTTGAGGTTTTCCGTTACGCCGTCCTCGTATTCTTTCAGCCACGATTCCTCGTCATACCCAGGATAATCGATATACATCACCTTGATCTCTCTGCGGTCCTTGTTGTGAGCGAGTTTCGTTGTGAGTTCCGTCTTGGGATTTTCCGGATCGAATTCGTTCAGAAGTTGGAGCAGTTTACAGTCGTCGGATAGTGTCTCGCCCGATACTGACGCGTCGATTTCGGTGGTCCCAGTGCATGGTTCGACTCCAATTTTCTTTAAATCAATTCTATCGGTCCCTACCAATTCGCCATGTCCGGCCAGGTCCCATGTATCGATTCGAAGTGGAAACGTCACGTTTTGTTCTGAGAATCGCTTGAAGTCCATCGGGATCGACGTCGAATTGAGCACCAGATACGGCGCAAAACGCTCTGCGAGCTCCATGAAAACTCGATTTCTCCGATCATCGATCCCGTCTCTTGGATCAATATCTATGTACCCTGCACTGGCTTTATCCCCGAACAACAAGAAAGCCTCATTCGCATGGGTTTGCCTGAACAGTTTGGGATAAGAAAGCGGAATTGAACTGATGTAATGGTCCGTCTCGGCGCTCAGCTGTCGCGCTGAGGTAATCGTTACGGGGAACGCTGCTGCATACGTGATCATCAGAAGGAATGCACGCAGCGGACGGTTTGCCAGGATTCTTATGCCCGATAAAAATGACATAACACTTATTAAATTGAATAATATTCATCTCATCGGTCGCAGGATACCCCTGCCTGCAGGAATTACCAACGAACGGATCGATTTCTGTGCTCGGGGCTTCAGAATCATGCTCCAGAGCCGATACAAGATGATGTGGAGGCGCACAATACCTGTCTGATAAACCGC
Organism: Bacteroidota bacterium; assembly: GCA_004356265.1. Lineage (GTDB taxonomy): Bacteria > Bacteroidota > Rhodothermia > Rhodothermales > UBA10348 > N075bin62. The sequence goes on along the minus strand of SMXK01000216.1, from coordinate 3,024 downwards.
AAATTAAAGCATAGTTCAAACCATGAAGGTTCTGGCACTCTTAGTATTTTTCGCTGTGGAGATAGTATTTGCTGGCCATCTGCTACACGAGCAAGCTGATGGAGACACGGTTCGTGCGGTTGTAGATATCCCGGTCGTGGGAGACTGGTATTTCAATTTTTTAACCCTTGATATGGGTAGGGCGGCTGCGACTGGAGACGTGTCTGCGATGTTGACACTCCATAAAGAGACCCTAAAACACGGAAGAGCCGAGGATGCGACACGCGCGATTGAGCAAATCCGCCTGTCCTCGTCGCCGACAGCGCGCTTATACGTCTACGAATTTGATGTTCAGCATGGTCATGGGAAAACGAAAGTTGTTCCGATGAGTGAGCGTGAATTGCTGCTCCTACATGCCCAGGTGATGCAAGAAAACGTACGCCCTGATTTCCGGGATTTGACCAGTGCATTGTTTCTTCAGCAGTCTCAGCGAAATTCGATAGCCCTTTCAGAAATCATGCTGAAGGCGAGAAATGGTGATGCTGATGCTCAGTGGCTGATCGGTGAGTTGCACACGCGGTAAGCGTAGCTCTATATGTGACTCGCTCTATTTGTGACTCGGCGGCGTTATCTCTTCCATCTCTCCACGTGACAACCGGTCTTGATACTCCCGCCAGGTGATGGATTCAAAAGGCCCCGGTTTTTCGACCATTGTTATGCAATCTGAGACCGGGCATACGAGAGAACACAAATTGCATCCCACGCACGTTGTCTGATTGATTTCAAACCGATTGATCACACCACCGCCCACTCCGGATATGATCTCTTTTCCGGCGCTCATCAATACGGCCATGGACAAGTCGTTGCTTTCCGAAAATTCCACGTCGGTAAGCGGAAGGATGTCAATGGATTGATGTGCGCCATCCTCGCAGGCGATATAGCACAAACCACAATGAATACACGCGGACTGTTCGATTTCTGCGACGACCTTATAACTCAGGTCAAGATCAGCCCACTGTCCGATCTTGGGTACTGACAGACCTCGGAACTGCTCGATGTTCGTAAATTTCTTGTCCATCATCCAGTTCTCGAGGCCCGCTATCAACTGTTCGACGATCCTGAAACCGTAGTGCATCGCGGCCGTGCAAACCTGCACATTGGATGCGCCCAGCAGAATAAATTCGACCGCATCCTGCCAGGCCTGAATACCCCCGATTCCTGAAACAGGCAGCCCGATTTCCTGGTCAGCGGAGATCTGCTGCACCATATTCAGCGCAATCGGTTTGACGGCCGGTCCGCAATATCCGCCGTGAGAACCCTTGCCACCAACATGTGGCGACGGGGCCAACGTATCGAGATCGATGCCCATCAGAGAGTTGATCGTATTGATCAGCGCGATACCATCGGCGCCACCTTGCGCAGCGGCGCGCCCGATATACCGAACATCTGTAACGTTCGGGGTTAATTTCACCAAGACTGGTGTTCTGGCAACCTCTTTCACCCACTCGGTTACCATTTGCGTGTATTCCGGAACCTGTCCCACGGCAGAGCCCATGCCTCGTTCGCTCATTCCATGCGGACATCCGAAGTTCAATTCAAGGCCATCACATCCGGTATCCTCAACACGTTTAACGATATCGTGCCACGCTTCTTGAGTGGATTCGACCATCAGTGATACGACTACAGCACGATCGGGAAAAGATCTCTTGATCTCTTCAATTTCTTTCAGATTCACATCCAATGTGCGATCTGTAATAAGCTCTATATTATTGAAGCCCATCATTTTGCGACCATCGTAATCTATGGATCCATAACGCGATGAAACGTTTACGATTGGATTATGACCGATGGTTTTCCAGACAACTCCTCCCCAGCCGGCTTCGAAAGCACGATGCGCCTGGTATGCTGAGTTCGTGGGTGGTCCACTCGCCAGCCAGAATGGGTTCGGCGATTTAATTCCGGCAACGTCAGATGTGAGGTCAGGCTTCTTCACGAGGTCAGGGTCGAGTTGAGAAAACGATGGATACCACCAGCGGCGACTTTACCATCCTGCACAGCGTCTACAATTTCAGCGCCCCTGCTCAGGCAATCTCCTCCCGCAAAAATACCAGGAACACCAGTCGCGCCGGATCCAGAATCAACTTGAATTCTGCCGACCCGAACCAGGTCAACCGAAAAGTCCCCGAGTAAGTCATGATTCGGATTCTGGCCGAGGGCTTTGATGAGCATGTCACATTTGAGTGTAAATCGACTGTCCGGTACGGTTTCCAGGGTGGACGTCCGGCCTGTCCCTATGCTTTCGAGTCGCTCCATCACCACACCGGTTACGTGATCCGACGACGCCAGAATTTCGACGGGTCTGCTCAACCATTGAAACTTGACGCCGTCCGCCAATGCAATTTCATATTCGTATGCAAAAGCGGACATGTCGGTGCGGGTGCGGCGGTACGCAATGGTCACCTTTTCAGCGCCTAACCGGACGGCCTGCGTGGCTACGTCAATTGCGGTATTTCCACCACCTATCACAATTACATTCTGCCCGACCCGGCATTCTGAAAACGGTCCATCGTGTGATTCCCGGATAAACGAGAGCGCTTCGACAACGCCGTTCGAGTCTTCGTTTTGAATTCCCAGAATCTGTGTACCGCCGAGTCCTACGCCAACGAAAACAGCATCGTATTCTTGTTGAAGTGCCTCGAGGGCAGTGGCATCGATGGGATGGTCGGTGTGAATAGTCACGCCCATATCCGTCACATACTTAACTTCGCTCAGAGAGAAGGATGTGGATATTTTATAGGCTGATATCCCAAACGTATTCAGCCCACCTGGTACTTTCTGGGCTTCGTAAATATCTACGGCATGGCCATAGCGTCGAAGGGTATAGGCGCACGACAAGCCGGCCGGACCCGATCCAACAATGGCAACACGTTTCCCGGTCGCGGGTCCAGGCTCATTCCTGGGGGCGTTACCATCGGTCGCGAAACGCTGCAAACGGCCAATCGCAACAGGAGACTTCAGAAGCGTTCGGTCGACGCAAGCGCCTTC
>SMXK01000215.1 GCA_004356265.1 Bacteroidota bacterium | reverse complement strand
TGCCCCTGTTGTGGCTAGCGTGTACCGGTCCTCCATGACATCCGTTGGACTTCTGATGGCAATTTCCGGATACATTCTCGGCATTTACGCGGCGCTCGGTGCGTCGTGGTTATTTGAATACGCATCCGGGTTCTAAGCAGACAGAATTGCGGTCAGTATAATTCGTCGACCAGACTTGCGGCCTCATCGACGAGCCCTTCGATAGACTTAACGCCTCCCGCCCAGAAATCAGAGTCGTTCAAGTCGATGCCCAATCGACCTACCAGAACGTGTGGCCAATCCGACCCCCCAGACGTGAGAAGTTCGACATACTGATCTGAAAAACCCTCGCCTACTTCTTTGTACTTATCGTACAACGCCAAGACAAGTAATTCACCAAACGCATAGGCGTAAACATATCCGGGCGTATGAAGAAAATGCGGGATATAACTCCACCAGTACCGGTAATTATCGGTCAGTTGCACGCTGTCCCCGAACATGGCTGCCTGCGTCGAGATCCACGCATCGCAGAATTGCTCCGACGACAATTCTCCTTTCTCCCGCCGCATGGTGTGAATCCGATCCTCAAATCGATTCATCGAGACCTGCCGAAATACAGTCGCAAACGTATCGTCAATCTTACCCATTAACATCGCCAGCCGATTGGCCGGCTCTGATTCTTCCTCCAGAAGTTTCTGAAACACCAACATTTCCCCGAACACAGAAGCAGTTTCTGCTGTCGTCAGGGGTGTATCGGCGTGGAAAATACCTTGCTGACGAGATAGATACTGATGTACGCCATGGCCTAACTCATGCGCCAAGGTCTGCACGTCGCGAACCCGCCCCGTATAATTCATAAGAATGTACGGATGCACACTTGGCACCGCCCCATGGCTGAACGCACCTCCTCTCTTGTTCGGTTGTAGGGCCGCATCGATCCAATTTCGCTCAAAAAACATGTCCACAATTTCTCCCAGCCGAGCATCAAATCCTGCGTACGATTCAGTTACGGTACGCCGTGCCTCTTCCCAGGGTATGATGCGTGTGGATTCAGAAATAGGCGCATACCGATCATAATCCATCATCTCTGAAAGACCCAGCACCCGCTTCTTCAGCTCATAATAGCGGGCGACACCAGGGTATCCATTTACAACCGCGCCAACGAGCGACTCTACCGTTTCGTCGTCCACCTCGTTTGACAGGTTTCTGGACGTAATCCAATTGGGATATCCGCGCAATCTGTCATCCGTCGCTTTGTCGCACAATATGGTGTTGAAAGTATACGTGAGCGGGCGAAGCGAATTTTTCAGCCCTTCTGTAAATGACTTCGATGCTTCACGCCGCGTTTCCCTTTCGGGCGCATGTAACAACGCGAGGATTTGTTGCTGCGTGAGAGAGTCGCCGTTCAGCTTATATCGAACGTCACCGAGATACTCATCGAAAAAGCGGGTCCATGCCGTGCGACCCGTCACAGACTTTTCGACCAGGATTTTCTCTTCTGCCTCAGTTAGTAAATACGGTCTTGCGATGCGAAGTACCTCGAGATAGTGCCCGAACGAATTGGAATCTTCTGACGCTAGTAATTCCGACGCTTTCTGGTCGTCCAGGTCGGCCCATTCCAGTTCGAAAAACAGCAGGCTGGTCGAGATGCCAGTATACTGTTCTCTTACTTTCTGAAGAAGTGCGCCTCGTTCAGACTCGGCTGTGTCTGTGGACCAGTTCAGGTAAACAAACGTAAATGCGCGGCCGGCGGTGTCCTGAATGCCGGCGAGATTTTGCATCGCGTCGGCCAGCTCCGAACTGCTCATCGACGCCAGCTTTCCCCGATATGAGGTGGCAAATAATTTTGCTTTCTCCTCACATTCGAGTAAATCTGCATGAAGCAGATCAACATCCGAATACAGATCAGACAGGTCCCAGTAAATATCCTCGGCGCCAGTAATCGGGCTCTCAAAAACTTCGTGTCCGGCTGACTGTGTGGTACTCAAAAGCGGCGTGCGTGGCGGCTTGGACGAGAGAAACAGTGGCATGTAGTTGCGTGGTGAAGACGGGTTAGACGTTGATGATTTACCGAAAACCAATCTGGTTCGCACGCGTACGCAGTTCAACGAAATTTGATCGGAATCACGATACTACCGGCCTGCTCCTCGACAAGAATGCTCATGAAAGCCCAATCTTTACGCACCTTAACCGCTGTTTTGAGTATTTCGTGCCTGTTGTCAGCATGCGGCGGCTCTGGCGCCGAGACGCCGGCGATTTCTGAAAAAGTAGCAGCCGCTGTGGAAGTATCGACTCCCTCCTTGCCTTATACAAGGTCGGCAATGGATGAACCGCTGCCCGAATTCTCGTTCACCGATATGCTGGGCAACAGGATGTCGAACGCAGAATTATCAGGTAAGATAACGCTCGTAAATTTCTGGGCTACATGGTGTGGGCCTTGTATTATCGAAATTCCTGACCTCGTAGTGCTCTACGATGAATGGCAGGACCGTCCGTTCGAGATCATTGGAGTTTCGATGGATGACGAAGGCTTCGATATGGTCAAACCTTTCGCCGAAGATCTGGCCATCAACTATCCAATAGTGCTGGACGATGGCACATTCGCTGAGCAGTTTGGTGGAGTGTACGGCTTGCCGACTACGTTTTTGGTAGACGAAAACGGAAAAATCACGGATCGATTTATAGGCCTCTTTCCTCTCGAGGAAGTGAAAGATGAGCTGAATGTAATGGTTCAGCGAGCAGGCTCGAATTGACCCACCACTCGTGAATCGGGAAGAATAATTCGGCGAGCTACAGCGTTTACGTTTTCAACAGTAACCGCTCGGACGCGTTCTTCAGCAGACGTGAATAAGGTCCAGTCACCGACTGCAATGGCCTCGTTCAGACCAGACGCCACCGAGTATGCCCCGTCTCTGGAGAACGCCGCCTGAGCGATGAATTGACTCCTCGCACGATCGAGCTCCTCCTGGGTAATCCCATTTTCGAGCACCTCATCCAGAACAGCCTGTATGGCAACTTCAACGTCGTCGTGACTTTGACCAGGCGTTATTGCTGCAAAAATATAAAATAGTCCCGGATAAGCGTGAGCAGACGAAACCGCTGAGATACTGACCACCAGGCCTTTGTCGGCGATCTGCTGCTGCATTCTTGACATCTTGCCAAGACTCAGCGTGGCACCCAGCACGCTCAACGCTGCCGCGTCGGAATCGGTCGCGGCTAAGCCTCGGTACGCAATCATTAACATCGCCGGTTCACCGGCCATCCTGATGGTCGTTCGCCTTTCCCCGAGTTGATCGGGTTCCCGGGTGGAAACCCCATCATACGAGTCCGGGCCCCGTTCGATACCCTCAAAATGTGAGCGAATAAGTGCAAGTGTGTCTCCAACATCGAAGGATCCGATCACAGATACCGTCGCATTCGACGGCCAGTAATACCGATCATAATATGACCGCAGAGACTCCGCAGAGACGTCTTCAATATCACTTCTCCACCCGATAGTCGGATGCCTGTAGGGATGAGCAACATAAGCTGTGCTCCAGACGGACTGGTATAACTTTCGACTCGGTTCATTCTCGCCCTGATCGTGTTCGTTCAGGATGACCGTTTTCTCGCTCGCAACATCCTCTGGCCAAAGCCTGGCTCCGCGCATCCGATCGGCCTCAATTTCAATAACCTTTTCAATTCTTTCAGTGGGTAGGAGTGCATAATAATTCGTTCGATCCATCCACGTGGTTGCATTCACGCGCGCGCCGGATTTTTGCAACTCATTAAATACGGACGTTCCTGACTCCTTATTAAATCGGTCCGTTCCCTTAAACATCATGTGCTCCAGAAAATGGGTAACACCGGTTTCGCCGGTCGATTCATTTCTGGATCCGACGCGGTACGTGACCATAAAAACACTTACGGGTGCCAGGTCCTGAGGATATACAAGAACCTCTAATCCATTGGAGTCCATGGTGTAATTCAGTACACCACCCGCTTCTTTTTGAAAGGTATATCCCGGAATATCATTCATTACGTGTTATATCAGTGAGCTTCCAGCCAGTTCTTGCCGGTTTGAATATCTACCTCGATTAATACGTCCATCGGGAGCGCATTAACCATCTGTTCCTCAACCAGCGCACGCATCTTGCCTTCCTCAGCCGGCAAAACCTCAAACACGAGCTCGTCGTGGACCTGCAACAACAGTTTCGACTGATACTCTTCCTCGCTCATGATTCGGTGGATATTGATCATGGCAATCTTAATCATATCGGCCTGCGTGCCCTGAATGGGCATATTTACGGCGACGCGCTCAGCAAATGACCGCACGTTGCGATTGCGGGCCTGAATATCCGGAACGTAACGCCTCCTCCCCAGCACCGTCTCTACGAAACCCCTTTCGCGGGCTCGTTCAACCTGCATCGATAAAAACGTCGTCACCTGCGGATACGCACGTTGGTATGACTCGATCAGGTCGCGGGCTTCGGCCTGAGGACACCGAAGCCGCTGGGCAAGCCCAAACGCAGATATTCCGTACGGTATTCCATAGTTCACTTCCTTCGCCCGATTTCTTTGCTCGCGAGTCACATCGGCCTGGGGAATATTCAGTACACGTGCCGCTGTGGCTGAATGAATGTCTTCGCCATTCGAAAATGCGGCTCGAAGCGCCTTGTCACCGCTCAGAGCGGCAAGAATTCGAAGCTCAATCTGAGCGTAATCCGCTGACATGAGAACGTGGCCAGGTGCCGGAATAAATGCTTTCCGAATTTCCCGTCCACGGGCTGTGCGGATGGGAATGTTCTGTAGGTTTGGCTTGTTACTTGACAATCGTCCGGTCGCAGCAATTGTCTGACTGTATGTCGTATGAATCCGTCCTGTTTCCGGATGGACTAACTCGGGCAGCGTGTCGACATATGTGTTCTTCAGCTTGGCAAGCTCACGCCAGTCCAGAATAAGTCCCGGAAGCTCGTGCTCAGTTGCGAGCTCTTTCAGAACACTCTCGCGTGTTGAGGGCTTGCCTTTGGAGGTCTTCGAAATCACGGGCAGTTCCAGCTTCTCAAATAAGATGCGCCCGAGTTGCTGCATCGACGCAATATTGAAAGATTCCCCGGCCTTCTCGTAAATCTGATGTTCTGCTTCCGCCAGAGCCTCTCCCATTTCTGCAGATAATGTGCTGAGCACACCCCGATCTAAACAAATACCGGTCATCTCCATGTCGGCCAGCACTTTAATCAATGGATACTCGATTTCCTCTGCAATTTTTTGAGCACTGGTTCCCGCGATTTTAAGCTCAAACTGACGAGCCAGACGTAACGTGATATCTGCATCTTCGCACGCGTAAGGTGAGACATTTTCGATGGGCACGTCTCGCATGGAGAGTTGCGATTTTCCTTTTCCGATTAAGCTGGATATGGGAATAGGATCGTAGCCGAGATATCGCCGGGCGAGGGCATCCATTCCGTGCGGATCCTCGGGCGAAAGCAAATAGTGGGCGATCATGGTATCAAAAAGACGGCCCGTAATTTCCAATCCATGCCTGGCAAGCACTATCAGATCATACTTTATATTTTGACCGACCTTCACTTCGGCACTATTGATAACCGGGCCGAGTAATTCAATGACGTCTTCGGTGGACGTACCGTCGGGCATGGGAGTAGGCACGTACCAAGCTTCACCTTCCTTCACCGACAAAGAAATGCCAACAAGTGACGCCAGCATCGGGTCCTTGGAGGTGGTCTCGGTGTCGAAGGCCAGCCAGTCTGCCCCTGCCAGTCTGTCTGCCAGTTTTTCACATCCTGTTCGGTTGGAAACCAACGTGTATTCGACAGCATCCGGATCGTATGAGACTTCCGGCATGGCAGGCGCTTCTAACCCCGTCGCATGACTCATTCCACCCCCGAATAAATCTGCTTGAATGGAGCCGCTTCCAGATGAGGCAGCCAGTATTGTGGGTGACAGTACGCCTGACGCCTGCGTTGCAGACAATGCTTTCTCCGACGCCATGGCCTGTTGCAACGGTGGAGAGATGCCATCGTTCTTTTGCAGAACCCTGATTGTTCGCTTATGCAGCGATCCGAACTCCAGATTACCAAAAAGCTCCTCCAGCAATGGGTAGTCGGGATTCAATCGATGAAAGTCGTCCCAGGTTAATTTGACGGGGACATCCGTTAAAATCGTAACGAGCCGCTTGCTCAGAATGGCTTGATCGCGGTATGTCTGCAGATTCTCCCGGGCTCGTTTGGCGGCCACCTTGTCTGCGTTTTCAAGAAGGTTTTCAAAGGATCCAAATTCCTTCAATAACTTTATTGCAGTTTTTTCGCCGATCCCCGGCACGCCCGGCACATTGTCTGCCGCATCACCCATCAGCGCCAGCATATCTATAAATTGCTCCGGTTCCAGGCCGTATTTCTCCCGGAAAGTCTCGGGCGTCACAGGATTAAAACCTTCGCCGCGATAAGCCGGGCGCAACATCGAAATCCGCTCCGAGACGAGCTGCATGAAATCCTTGTCGGGAGACACAATAACTACATTGGCCCCGTCTGCCTCCGCCTGGCGGGCGAGTGTCCCGATCACGTCGTCAGCCTCAACACCTTCGTATTCAACTACGGGAATATCCATCGCCCGTACGACTTCCTTTATTCTGGGTATGTTCGCTATCAGGTCTTCCGGCGCTGGATCCCGATGTGCTTTATATTCGGGGTACATCTCGTCCCTGAACGTCCCCCCCGACCCGATCACGTCAAATACCACCGCCATGTTCTCGATGGTGTGATCCTCAATTAATTTCACCAGAGCTGCTACGAATCCGTACGTCGCAGATGTATTTTCCCCCCGGGAGTTAATGAGCGGTCTGCTCACAAAAATGAAGTGGGCCCGGTAGGCGAGCGCCATCGCATCGAGCAAATAAAGTGTTTTTCTTTCGTTCGCCATTTACTCCGTTTTCATGTTGATTGAAGCTATGAACTGACGCACAATGAAGCTTGTCCTTTTCGATATCGACGGTACTCTTCTTTCTTCCACAGGAGCCGGGAAAACTGCTATAAAAAACTCCATTGAGAATGTTTGTGGGCGTGGTATTCAACTCAGAGGCGTGCAGTTTGCCGGACGAACCGACCCGGCAATAGTTCGTGACCTGTTGCTGGTCAACGGTTTTATGGATGATGAAGCTGAAAATATGCTCGCCGATTGCCTGAAGGCCTATACCGCATCATTAATGCGCCATCTGACTCCATCGGACGTACATGTATACCCAGGAGCACGGGACCTCGTGCGGTCCATGGCGAAAGAT
>SMXK01000214.1 GCA_004356265.1 Bacteroidota bacterium | reverse complement strand
CGCCCCTGTTTTGTCATCAGAAATATAGATGTCGGACGGGATTTGACCTGAACGTGATACGTTTCGTCCAGCTTCATACTCGAGGCAAGAAGTAATTTTGCAGACTTCTCGAACTCTTTGATTTCTTTCCGGAAAACGGGCCGTGCCATTTTTTTGAGCCGGGCGTCGTCTCCACTCACGAATACGATGCCGGTGCCGGCAAACAGTCGGGCCATCAATTTGGCGAACGCAGTCAGAAATGTTTCCCCGGGCCGGTATGAGGCGCGAACCAGTTCAAGCACTTCGTGACTGAATTCCGTAGGCATTAAGACGTCTGATAATTCATCTATCGTCGCCGAGATAGAATCATCAAAAGTCAGACGGCCAACGGGCTGAGGGTTTTTCTCCTGAGCTGCGTCTGCGGCTGAATACGTGATACTCGTAGGCTCGTTGCCACGAAACACGGTTACGGACGCTACTTCAGCCAGGTCATGGTCTTCTCCTTCCAACCAGAATACCGGTACAACTTTTCTTCCCGTATCACGTGCCAGCCGTTCCGCGAGTTGAATGGCGGTGATGGTCTTGAGCAGGGTGTACAGTGGCCCACCTAACAATCCCAACTGCTGGCCCGTTACGACGCAAACAGTTTCAGGATCGGCAAGGCTCTCAATGTTGTCCAGTGTTTTCTGGTCGGCATTATAAAATTCAGCCTGATCCAGCAGGGCAGCGACGAGACTTTCGCGGTTTTTGTAGTAATCGGCAACCTGCCGGGCTACCTGACCGCGTTGCCGCGGATCTTTAAAGTCACCGGAAAAAAAAGAAGCGAGAGGCGAAAATTCTGCAGCGTATGTTGAGAAAAGTCTGGAAAACGAACTAAACTCCGAATATGGCAGTCGGGGTGGGGGCATTCAAAAACGTATATAGTGCGGTATTAACCGGGAGTGTTATCGGGGTATCGACTCGTCTGTGGCACAATCAGTTTTGATTCCCCGTCAGTTTATTGATCTCATCTCGAAGAAGGGCTGCTTTCTCGTAATCCTCGTCCGCAATTGCGGCATCGAGTAATTCTTCTTTCGTTTGCAGCAGAGATTTCGGTTCTACATCCACGGATTCTTCTGCCTCCGGATCTGCGGAACTGACAGTAGCCAGGTCGTCCGGATCTTCAGCGGGGATTCCGGCTTCTTCGAGTACACTGTCGGCGACGAAAATTGGAGCACCGGCGCGAACGGAAACGGCTACGGCATCGCTTGGCCGGGCATCAAGATGGCCGGCCTTACCATCGATTTCGTACTTGATTTTTGCAAAAAAAGTACCTTCTCGAAGTTCGTCTATTACGACTTCTGTAATGTCCGCAGAAACAGCGTCAAACAGATTTCGGATGAGGTCATGGGTCATCGGTCTGGGCGGCTGAATTTTTTCAAGTTCCAGCGCAATGGCCTGTGCTTCAAAGGCACCAATGATGATGGGTAATCTTCGGTTTCCGTCAACTTCGCCCAGAACCAAGGCGTAAGCGCCTCCGCTCGATGGGCTCGTAGAAAGGCCAATAATATCAACTTGAACGAATTCCATGGTCTCAGTCTGAATGTCCGCGAACAAATTTTAACGCACGGAAAAAGGCCTTGTTCTCAGACTCGGTACCTGTCGTTACACGGAGATAACCCTTCAATTCCGGATACCCGGCCATATTTCGAACGAGAACCTGATGACGCGTGAAAACAGCCGCCATCTCTTCGGCGGGCATGTCCAGTTTGAAGAGTACGAAGTTGGTCTGCGAAGGCACGACAGTCACATCAGGCATGGACTCCAAACGCCGGGTGATGTCAAGAATCCCTGCCTTCAGCGTTCGTACGCGGTCTGCAATCATTTCAGGGCGCTTCAGGAATTCAACAGCAACATGTTCGGAAAAACGGTCGACCATAAACGGAAGTCGAGCCTTCAGAAATTCCTGTATTACCTGCGGATCGCCGACCATATATCCTACGCGTAATCCAGCCAGGCCGAACGCTTTGGACAGTGTTCGGATCAGAATCACATTCGAAAACTTATCCAGTAAACTGGCGGCAGAATACGCGGAATTAAATTCGTGGTACGCTTCATCTATAACGACGAATCCTTTGGCGCGATCACAAATATCCTCGAGTTTATCGAACGGAACCGTCAGACCCGTTGGATTATTCGGCGTCGTAACAACCGTTACATTCACGTCATCGGAAGCGCATAACTCCAGGATTCTGTCAGTATCAAAGGACAAATCTTGATTGGGTGCAACGCCCAGAACATTTGCTCCATACATCCTCGCAACACTCTCGTACAGGGCGAACATCGGACGCGGTAAAACAACATTTGTACCGCCCGTCATCAGGCACAGTCCGAGCGTATGAGTCAGTTCGTTAGATCCGTGGCCGACCAGAATACCATCAGTCGGATGATCGAGCGAATCTGACAACGCCTGAACGAGTTCGTGTGGCTGCTCCGTAGGATACCGATTAAAAGGTATTCTGGAAAACGAGTCCAGAAGCTCTTTTTTCAATTCCTGAGGCACGTCGAACGGGCATTCATTCTGATTTAGCTTGTTCTCGACGTTAACGGCACCGGCTACGGTGTATGGTCGTTCGGCACGCACTTCGGGCCTGATTCGATCGAGCAGTGTTGACATACGTAAGGGAAGTGGGATTCAGACAGGTGTGGACTCGATCAGAAGCATTACCAGCCGCTCAAGATCTTTTTTTACTCTCAGTCCAACCTCGATAACTTCACTGTGATCCAGTTTCTGATCAGAAATGCCGGCTGCATAGTTGGTGATTGTAGAAATGCCCGCGACGGTCATATTCAAACGTGTTGCCTCCACAACTTCAGGGACGGTACTCATACCCACGGCGTCTGCGCCAAGTATTTGAAATGCGCGGATCTCCGCTTTTGTCTCATATGACGGTCCCCGCGTCCAGAGATACGTACCGGAAAATGTCTGAATACCTTCTTCGAGTGCGCGTTCTTCGGCTTGTTTCATCCAGTTCAGGTCGTAATAGTCCGGCACGCTTCTAAGGCGAGATCGACCATTTTCTGAACCACCTGAAGGTCGGGCCTCTCGCTCGGAAAACGTCCAATCGATATGATCGGTAATCCACATGAGGGACCCCGGGTGAAGAAACCTGGATATGCCGCCTGCTGCGTTCGTAACTATAAGACTATGGGCACCAAGAAAATTTACGAGACGTACAGGGAAAATCACCGATTCCGGCCCGTAACCTTCATACATATGAATGCGTCCCTGCACAACGACGACGTGAGCATCCCCGAGTTTTCCGAATACGAGGCGACCTTTGTGCCCGATGACAGTAGAAACCGGATATCCTGGAATATCCTCGGTATCGATAAAAACAGCGTCCTGAACTGTTTCGGCGAGCGCTCCGAGACCGGAGCCCAAGATCAACGCGATATCAGGGGCTTTCGATACCTTTTCCCGGATATACTTTACAGCCGCCGTGACATCCTTCATTGTGTCATTTTGATAACGACCATAGTCATGTCGTCACTTCTTCCGTGACCTTCGATAAAATGGTGGACATCTTCGGTGAGAGCCCGGAGGATCGCTCCTGAACCCTTCGATCCGACGCGGGCTACTTTTTCTACGAGTCGATCGTCACCGTATAATTCGCGGGACGAATTCATCGCCTCAGAGAATCCATCTGTGTAGAAAACAAGTGTATCTCCGGTATTCAGAAGAATTGATCTTTCTTCGATGGTGCGATTAAAAATCTCTGGTTCCGGAAATCCGATGGCCATGCCTTGAGGTTGAAGTGGTTCTGCCTCGGCTATCCCGTTTCGTTTCAGAATCACAGGGTTATGGCCGGCTCGAGCAAACGTGAACGTGTTCGATGCGACGTCAACAACACCGTAAATCATCGAAATAAATATTCCGGCAGGAGCATTTTTCCCGAATACAGCATTTGCACGTCGCATCACTTCAGCGGGTGATTCGATCGAGGTACTGAGCGTTTGGATGACGCCTTTGACAAAAGTCATATAAAAAGCAGCTTCAATTCCTTTTCCGCTCACGTCGCCCACAACTACGGCAAGCTTATGGTCACTGATCTTAATGAAGTCAAAATAATCTCCGCCGACCTCGGTCGCTGGTAGACACATCCCTGCGATATCCATGCCATTTATATCTGGCATTCGTCGCGGCAGAAAAGAGCTCTGCACCTGATGAGCAATTTCGAGCTCACGTTTTACACGTTCCTGACTGGCGAGCTCGGTTATGTATTCGGGCAGAAACTGCGACATATCTCCACCTGATTTGCCACTCAGAAGGCCGATGATCCCCATTCCAAGGAACACTCCGAGAGCCACGACAGCCAGAGTCGCGTCGAACCATGTCGGCGAACCTGCAATCAGAAATCCTTCACTCAGTTGCCAGAAAATTCGAGCGATCACATATCCCAGAAAAACTGTGAAAAAGTCATACTGAAACAGCGCCAGAGCCAATAAACAAGCGACCAGAGCTGAAACAACGATCGGCATGAAGCCGATGGTCAAGCTGAACGGTGCAATTTGCAGGACTCCACCGAATAAGGTTATGGCCAACACAGCCATCCAGGTCCTGTTCTTTACGCGATAAGCATACGAACCGATGCCCACCATCAACATCAGCATAAGTAGGAACCCGCTGACGGCGTTTCCGGTGACGGCAGATAACACCGGTCGCAACGACTTATGTGCTTGAAGATCTTGTGACATATCCATCACAAGTGACGGACTGACCGTAATCGCCAGCACTCCAAGACCCAAAATCACACCAGCCAGAGCGATCCCTCGTACAATGGACCAGCCGACATCCGTATTCCTTATATCGCCTTTTCGAATCAGGACCAGAGAGAGCCACTTTTCGGGCCAGACTTCACGGACAGCTGATTCGGTAACAGCCGAGATGATAAATACAAACAGAGACATTGCGCCGGCGACGAGCGAAAAGAGTACGAGCGTTCCCAGAACTTGAATCCAGATTGGAGTTGGTCCTTGGCCCAACTCTAAGCTTAGAATGGCATACAGGCCGAAGAATATCCCCATTACGACAGCGTCAATCAGGGCTGATTTAACGTCAATGAGCCTCGCCATGATGCGCCGGAAGAACACTACAATTAAAACGATGGCCAAAATTAGATAGGCGGCTGCCATCAGAGCTGCAAACGCAGTGGACGTCAGATCGTCATTATTTTCTCCCGGATTATATACGACATCCATTTCGTGTAAACTTCCCAGACTTGTGACGGTCACGTCCAGACGAATGTCCTGATTCAGCACCGGAGTGGTGGAGACCAACCATATTTTGGCCTGTTGCGCTTCTGACCCGGCGATTACCTGCAACGAATCAATCTTCCATTCGATTTTACCTACGAGGTTTTCTGGCTCATAAAACCGGGCAATGGAGTACACGGCCTGCGTATCAAGCTCTACAGGATCTCCGGATTCGAGGTCGATCAGAAGCGCTTCGTCGATCAGACGAGAGATATTATTTTCAGTTCTAATCCTCCGAGATGTGCCGGATCGAACACCAGAAAACGACAGACTCGCTCTTAAGGTTGAATCTGTTACAGCCCTCAAGCGAGATTCGGTAGCCGCCAGGACAGAATCGCTCTCTGAATGAGAGAACGCGGAAGCGAGAGCGGCTCTATTTATTACACGAAGACCTTGTCCGACATATGGAATGGCTTCTTCTACCTGATTCAGATTATTCGAAAAAGACCATACTTTTCCGTCCATTGTCAGCTTTATTCGAAAGACCGGAATTCGGTCCGAAAAGAATGCAAATTCGCGCCCTGGCAATTCGTCGAAAAAATATTGAACATCCCAGTAGTAGCCCGGCAATATTTTGCCTTCATCTGAATTGAGTGCGTCGATCACCCCTTTTCTGCCCACGTCGACCTGCATCGAATTTAACAGATCGCTATTCCTTTGCAGAGACGCGTTCGAAGTCATGAGATCAGTAGGGAATCCCCGCTTGTGCAAGAAGCCGTCGGATCTGACGAGCACGTCCTCCTGATCCAGGTCATATCGTGCCGTAGAATCAACGTGCACACTCGGTAGAAGGAAGAAAAAACTCCACACCCCGAGAAGCGCAGCCAGAAACAGGACAATGTCTATAGGACCAATTCCGGTTCTGTTATGTCGGCTGCTGCTGGTCACGAATTCAGATTCTGTACGTACAATTCAAGTGCATCAATAGCGTGGATCATATGATCGAATTCAAATCCACGTCTGGCAAGATAGTCAGAAAGTTTTTTTCTTCGAGTATGTGCGTCAGGAATCCTCGAAAGTCTCGGAAAGATCTTCTTACCTGCCGATAGCGCCATCGCTTCGGGATCCAACTCGGCAAAAGCCTCAGAAAGAGTTTTATCAATGACCGACTCATGGATACCCTTCTGCCTCAGATCCTGTTTCAGCCGGCGCGGGCCGTACCCTTTGTTTCGAATTCGGCCGCCAATGAACTCACTGGCGAATGACTCATCATCCAGCATATTCAGTTCGAGCAGTCGCGTAATAACTCGGTCGATTGTAGAGATATTGTAATTCGCTTTTTGCAGTCTCCGTTTTACTTCCTGAATACTCCTCGGGCGATACGAGACGAAGTGGAGTGCGAGATCCCGGGCAAGATGATAGTCATCGGCTGAGCAGATCTTTTGAATCTGATCTTCCGAAAGGGATTGTCCGGCGATCAAATTCTCCGACAACAGGACGTCCACGTGAACACTGAATGCATACTCGCCGTCAATGCTGATATTCACACGGGAAATCTTCTTTTTCTGAGCGGAAATAGAGGTGATTCGACCTCCGGGCTGATTTTCATACGCCGTCAATTTTCTTGCGGAACGGGAGGCCATGGATTCTACTGACCTATCGAGATAGTAAGTGAATCAACCGATATGCCGCCTATGAATCCAATTCCTCCGGTTACATTCCCGGCCGGAGACCGTCTTTCAGGTTCTCTGGCTGTCGTTACCAGGCGCGCATAATCTGAGCCGCTCCTCAGAAGAGTGATCCTCAGATCGTGCTGGGGAAGTTCATCCTCCTCGTTCTGTACCGGAACCGCATAAATGCCCGTCCATTTCCTGATTCGGCCGAAAACGGGATCGTCTCCGATCTCTATGTCATACTCGGCTAAAACCTGTTCAGACAATAAAAAGAAGTCAAGCAAGGAAGATGAGAACTTGTTGATCGGATCGAGGCGCGTCTGAATCCAGAAGTCATCGGCGTCCTGAATGCCTTGTGGGACTTGCCACGTGAGCTCTACTTCAACGGGGTAAATGAAGCCCTCATTAGCAATGATTGACACATTTAATGAATCTATTCCGAGATTCAACGAATCAATAAGAACGGCTTCGATGGCCCGATCGGGGGCAAACACGTTTACATTGGTAATGGACACTGACGGCGGAATCATCCCGGATCCTTCGGCCATTCGACTCTGAGAAATGACGCGAACACTTATTCGGTCCAGTGCCCGAAGAATGAAATCATTTCCATCTGGCGCCTTGTAAACGCCCGGTGAATCCAGCACTGGGACGAATGAAATATCTGTATCATTATGTTTTACAACGACGGAAGCATCAACAACAGGTAATTTGACCTCGTTCAGGAGTGCATCAATTGGACCGGATTCGTGGACCATGATCCGGGGCAAGGGTCGGTCTGTTTTGAAATACGCCTCTATTACAAGCAAGCCGGTTTTTTCCGGCTGCGCGGTATCGCAGGCAAGGAAAAGAACGGATAGCGACAGACAGCCAAAAAATAATCGTGCTGATCTCATAGTCGCATTTCCAGTTCAAACAAGGGTACCCGTGGGAATCCCCGTTGGTCTTTCCATCGGAACCCCTCCAGCGCCGGGTCAAAAGTTCTATTGATTACGTTTCGTCGGCCCAGCACGTTGTAGACAAGAAATTCGGCAGACCACGCAGCCTGCAAAAATGTAAACCGGTATCGAATACTTATATCCAGCCTGAAATAGGGCGGTAATCTACCGTTATTAATGTCGGGACGATGGAAATAGTGAGTCAATTCACCCGTGATGGGGTCCGTTAACGTAAATCGACTCACGGGTACCGTAATTGGATAACCGGCCCGCCAGTTCAGGGTTGACGAAAAATCCCACCTGCTAATACTGTGTTGACCCACGACCGTAAGAGAACGTGGCACATCGAATCGACTCCGCCGAAATTCACTGTCCTCGAGCAGCGGAGTCCTGTTCTTTGATACATTCCCCGTGTAAGCCACGTGTACGTTCCACCGCGTCCAATGGAATAATGCAGTTGTTTCGAAACCGCTCGACTGTTCCTCCCCGGATGTATGTTGGCCAAGCAATGTGCCCGTTTCAATTCCGGGACCAAGAAGACCATTTTTTGATTGAAAAACGTCTCGCGGAAGAATTACATTTTCAGATTGTCGAATAAACGCATCGGCAGAGATCTTCAGCCACCGGCTTGGATGGAGCTCCACCCCTACGGAATAATGTGTACTGGTCGCAGGTTTAACCGTGGAATCTGACGGGATCCACCGCGCCGAGACCAGGTCGTACAAAAATGAATAACGATCCCGGATCCGCTGCAGGTACTGAACGTGTCTGGAAAAGGCACTTCTGACAATAAGACGGGACGGAAGGACCTGCCACTGCATGCTGAGTCGCGGATTCATTTGTATCGTCGTTTCGGAGCCGAACACACTCGCCCTGATTCCGGCCTGAATCGACAGATTCGGTGTAACCGTCCATTCGTCCTGAACGAATCCGGCCAGTTCGATGGCCTGAATATTTCCACCCTGCGAGAGATGTTCTGCCAGGTTAGGTCCGTACGTTACAACGGCATCGATATTCGAATCGAATGAATGATTCACGACAAGAATACCGAAACGGAACTGATGATTCAGACTCGCCTGATAATCTGCAAACACGTTAAGCCCGACGTCTGCGATTTCGACGTTGTACGCAGATACCACTGAGGATGTCGTAGTGGGCTGAATAAACGACCCCTCTCGAGCTTTATACCGTGTATAATATAATGCGCTGGATATATACAGTCTATCAGTAGCCAGAAACCTGAACCGGGTCGAGAACAAATCATTACCCCATTTCTGATCGACTTCAAAAAATAAGTCGGCGGGGCGCAACCAGGAGGAAAAATCTAAGGACAGATCGAATGGAAGGCGCAGGTCCAACACATCTCTACCGGTGTAATAGGTGAACGATAAATTGCTCCGCCGAGTCGGTTTGACAGACAGTTTTGCACTCCAATCGTGGAAGAAGTAACCCGTTCTAAGGGTGTCACGTTTCCCTGTGGCGTCTGTCACAGCGTGATTTTTACCGATCAATTTGTCAATGTAGGATCGTCTTCCGGACAACATGAAAGAGCTGTTCGATCCGATAGGGCTCTCGATGAAGAAGCGGGCAGTCATTGCATTAATGGACGCCACCGCTCGAGGTTCGGCCCCTGCGCCGTCTCGCAATTCAGCATTCATCACAGAGGATATCCGGCCTCCGAATTCCGCCGGGAATGCTCCCCTGTAAAATTTTACATCTTTGAAAATCTCCGTCTGGAATGTGGAAACGAGACTGAATGCGTGCCATGGATGATATATTGGGGCGCCGTCAACGAGATACAAGTTTTGATCCGGGCCACTGCCGCGTACAACCAACCCGCCCGTGGCTTCTCCCGTTCGCTGAATCCCCGACATCAGTCCAAGAGACGATAAAACGTCTTTTCCACCGAACGCTCCAGGCAATTCCTCCAATTGTCTGACGTTTATCGAGAGCGCACCGGGTGGGGTCACCCGGTCTGTACGGGAATAATTATCCGCTTCCACCAGAATCGACTGATAAGGGAGCATAACGGGTCGCAGAGCTAATTGGATAAATTCTCCCGGGACGGCGATGAGTGTGTCGAGTCTCGAATATCCCAGAAAAGAAACCTGGAGAAGCGCTGTGCCGGTCCGAATACCCGGCAATCTGAAGAATCCGGCTTCATTTGTGGTAATCCCTCGGGCCCCGTTTTGAAGAGATATGTGGGCCCCGAAAAGTGAGACTTGGCTTTCCGCATCGGTCACAAACCCAAAAATATGTCCTGTCTGCGCATGCCGGGCACCGGACGCAGGTGGAATTAAAATATACTGACCGGGTGGAGTGAATTGGAACCTGATTCCTGAGTCGCCCAGGATACACGTGAGCAACACATCTCGGTCATCGGTCGCTATGATGCAGGAAACGAGTACGTTCCCTACAAGGTCATTCGAGTACGCGACTTGAGTTCCGGTGACCCGTTCAAACTCGACGACGGCATCCGAAAGCGCAGCGTCGTGAAATCGAACTTCGAATTGCTGCCCGTGCGCTATACCGGTAGTACATGCACTCAGGAAAAGGAAAAGTATCGTCAGAAGATGACGCTGATGCACTGAATCGTCTGGGGGCGTGTCGAAAAACTCAATCCCGATCCTTGATCGGGTCTGCTATTCGACTTATAGACGTCTTGAATCGAAGCGTTCCGTTGGTCTGTTTCTACTTTGCGTGCAGGGAATAAGTGCCCGATTTATCATCGTAAACGGCATCGATATTAAGCGCCAGAGCCACCGTGTTTAACATCTCAGAGATGCCTTGTTCGGGTCGGAACGTATTGGTAAACGTGAGTCCTCGAATGGAATCTTCTACACGAATATCGGCGCCGAGCCGCGCGGAAAGTGTTCCAGCTACATACTCGAGAGACGAAGAACGAAACACAATCAGGTCGGTCCACGACAGGGCGGACAATATATCAACCGGGGCAGGCTGTGAAGGCGGAAATGAGCCGACTATGGTGCTTGCCTGATTTAACCCAAGCCTGACAGATCGGTCTGGTAATCGATTGGACCAGAAGTTGACCGTCCCTTCCATCATGACAATCTGCGTGGAGCCAGTCGATTCATATATTCCGAATTGCGTACCAATCACTTCCGTTGTCGTGTTCGCCGTTACTATTTTCAGCGATGAGGACTGCGGTGAAATCGAAAAGAATGCGCTGCCGACGAGATTGATGGTACCATCGTCCGCGACGCCGATCGAAGAACCGGGTGAAATTCGGACGACTGACCCACCGCCCAATTCATGAACGAGCACCTTGCCCGCGTCAGCTACAACCGTATGTTCAGCCGGTACGGATGGTTGGTTGGCGACGTATGTAAACAACCCGAGACCGATGATGACTGCCGCTGCGGCCACCCACCTCATTGCCGGGCGAATGTTCACCAGAGTGAGGCCGGTCGGTGCTGCCGTGGTCCGTGATACTGCAGTTGGTGACACTGCAGTTGGTGATACTGCAGCTGGTGACACGGTCTCGAGAGGTATAACACCCGGGAACTCAGAAATCCACGCCTCCAGAAATTCAGATTCACAAGAACGCTCACGATCTGCAATCTCTCTTTTTTCTACCTCGTCAAACAGCTGCACAAGATTCCGTACAGACGCAGCAGTGGCTGGATCGGCTGTACAGGCATCCGAAAGATACGATTGGTCGCTGACTGAAACGTTGTCAGACAACAAGATATGTTCAAGATGTTTATTCATTTCGATGAGGCGACCCGGGAGGGGACCCCGGATTTTTCGCTCTACATCTGAAGCCGCAATCTCGGCCCCGAAAGTAACGTCTTACTACCATGGAAATGTCACGATCAGGATGATGAGTAATTTCCGCAGTTTCTTAAATGCACGTTTGACTTGCATTTTTACAGCCGCCTCAGTCGAATCAATCATAGACGCGATTTCTTCGTAGCGATAACCCTGCTCGCGAAGAACAATGATTTGCCGCGCTTTCGGCGTCAGTCCGTTGAGGGCGGTGGATACATCTAGTCGGTTCAAATAAGCCGATTCGTCTCCTTCTGATTCTCTCTCCGGCAGCGCTTCGAGCAATATTTCCCGAATCGAATATCGTCCGCGGTAGAAGTCGTTCAGTTCGAAAAACGCCGCTTTCATCGCGAAACCGCGTAATTTCTCAGGATCTTTCAGGTCGGTCAACCCACGATGGATACGAAGAAGAGAATTCTGAACGAGGTCGTCGACATCCGTTTTTGTGCCGAGTCGTTTACGGAAAAATCGTTGGAAGACGGGCTGCAGGCGAATCAGAATTTGCTCCTCCGCCGGTTGATCGCCAGCTTGTGCTCTATGTACCAGATCAATCAGTTCGTCCATCCCGGATCTCTTATACAGGCCAGATGGCTGCACATGCCAGAGCCAGCATTCCCAGACACATGCTCAGTTTCAGGTGCCTGCTGACCAGAAACAGATCCGGTTCGGGGTCTCCCAGCATAGCCATGACTCTCACGAGCAACGCCAACACCGGGATCATCAGTAATAAATACAGTCCAGAAAACTCCAGGTGTAAATACGGCATTGGAGCCGCGATAATAGTAACGGCTACGATGCCCCGTGTTATCCGGAGCGTCTTTTTCGTTCCAATGGTAATCGGGACAGACCGAACGTCTCCTTTCAGATCTCCCTCAACGTCCTGCACGTCTTTTATCAGCTCGCGGGCCAGCATCAAGACAAACGCGAAACTCATCGTCACCAACACGTTTCCCTGCACAATTACATCAAGGGGCGCGGCCCGCCCACCGGACGATGCGCCCGTCATGGCTCCGAAACCTATCGTCATGGCGACCAGGCCTGATACGACGATCGTTCCGATAATACCCGCTTTTTTGAATACCCAGTTGTACGCAAGCAGTATCAGCCCGGCGACTGCAACGACCTCAACGTGGTAAACAGACAATGACCAGGCGATTATTAGAGCACAGCAGAAACAAGACAGGGCAATAACTACGGCCACCGGAACAGAAATCTGACCGGAAGGAATCGGCCTGTCAGCTCGATTCACGGAGTCGATTTTCCGATCGGCAATATCATTAGTAATATTCCCAAAAGCTGCCGTAAAGACGGTGCTGAGGGCCGCCAGGGACGTCAGATACGGCAAATCACCGGCTGAAATACTTGCACCGTGAACGAGCATACTGCCCACAAAACACCCGAAAAATATAATCAGGAGGTTGAGCGGGCGAAACATCCGTATCCAGCCCGGGATGGATAACAAAGGCCCTGACCAACGGTCCAATCTATTGTGCACCAATGATTGCATTTTGTTCGATTTAGGGTCACTCTACCTTATGCCCGACCGGGTAACTGCCGAGGACCTTGACAGACGCCGCGACTTCCTCAAGGTGCCGCAAGGCGTTTATCACAGATTCATCCTCTGTCGATCCTCCCAGATCAAGATAAAAAAGATACTTGCCGGGGCTTCCGACCAGAGGCCGACTCTCAATTTTCAGAAGATCGATATCGCGAAGTGCGAATACCGCCAGACTTTTAAACAATGAACCGGGTACATTTTCGTGTTGGGCATATACCACAGACGTCTTGATTTCCACGTTTGCACCCACCTCTGACTCAGCCGGGGTGCCAGGAACGAGGGCTGCTCCATCTGTCCCCGGCAGGGATAACTTCAGGAACCGCGTAAAATTGTTCTGATTGCTTTCGATGCTTTCCGCCAGAATTTCCAAGTCATATTCATGCGCAGCCCGGACACTGGCGATGGCGGCGCTCTCTGGATCAGCATTTTCGGCGATCATTTTGGCTGCTCCGGCCGTGTCATACGCGGGGAATATTTCCGCATCTGGAAGCTTTTCTTTCAGGAAAATACGACATTGACCCAGCGCCTGGGGGTGCGAATGCACGGTGCGGATGTTTCCCAGTGTGGCCCCGGCCACACCCAGTAGCAGGTGTCTGATTCGAACCTGGACTTCCCCGGATATCACAAGAGGATATTCACGGAGGTGGTCATAATTTTGATGAACGCTGCCATGAAGAGAATTTTCAATTGGTACAACACCGTGGGCCACATCCCCACTTACAACAGATTCGAATACTCTTTCAAAAGACGGACATCCAACAGGCGTCGCTCCGGGGCACAGGGCAAACACTGCTTCCTCGCTATAAGCACCGGTTTCTCCCTGGAATGCGACTTTCATAATTGAATGTGGATTTTTCCGGTTACAGCTGAAAAGTTTACATGCGTTCAGGAGCAGAAATTCCGAGAACGGTGAGTCCGTTTTTCAGGACGATTCTGCTGGCGCGTGCGAGCGCCATTCTGGCAGACGCAAGGTCCGTCGACTCGCCGATAATACGGCACTGCCCGTAAAACTGAGTGAATCGCGTTGCAACCTCACGCAGGTAATTGGATACCCGGTGCGGTTCGCGGGCCGCTGCAGCTTTTTCCAGAACTTCGGGAAAAAGAATTAATTCTTTGATCAGCGTAGTTTCAGCTTCATGCTGAAGGAGCGAAAAATTGGTGTCGTCATCGAACGAAAAACCGACTTCTTCGGCTTTTCGAAGAATTGAACATACACGGGCGTGTGCATATTGCAAATAGAACACAGGATTAGTGTCACTCGCTTCTTTAGCCAGATCCAGATCAAATTCCAGATGCGTATGCGCAGAGCGCATCAGAAAGAAAAACCGCGTAACATCTTCCGAAACTTCATCCATGAGTTCGTCAAGCGTCACGTATTGGGCCTTCCGAGTGCTCATTTTAACGGGTTGACCATTCCGAATAAGGGTAACGAACTGGTAAATGATGACATCGATCGGATCAGGATTGTATCCGAGAGCCCGTATTCCATTCAGTACGTCTGGAAAAGTCGCGATGTGGTCGGCACCAAATACATTCACGATCAGGTTATAACCTCGCTCCAGTTTATCGATGTGGTATCCGATATCCGGGAGCCTGTACGTTGGTTCGCCTGTAGATTTTATCAGGACGGTATCTTTTTCCTTTCCGAAAGCGGTTGTTCGGAACCAGACGGCGCCGTCTTTATCATAGGCAAGGTCTTTTTCACGAAGCAGATCCACAATTTCATACACCCTGTCATTTTCGTACAAGGTTTTTTCGTTGAAGAACGAATCCATATGGATTCCAAGCCTTTTCAAAGCGGCGTTGATCTCTTTGAAAATGCTCTTTTCCGCTGCACTCTTAAATATTTCCTCCGATTCAGAAAGTAGCGTATCGCCGTGCTTTTCAAACAAGCTGGCTGCGACATCTTTTATGTAATCCCCCAGATAACCATCTTCTGGAAACGACTCCGGCACAACGATTTCGATGCCATCTGAATCGATAGTCCTGAATTTTGTATCGGGGTTCGCGATAGCTTCATACCGGGCTTTCACGGATTGGCCCAGAATACGCATCTGGCGGCCTGCATCATTGAAATAATATTCTCTGGTGACATCGTATCCCGCCCATTCCAGGAGATTAGCAACCGTGTCTCCAAGGACAGCATTGCGTCCATGGCCCACCGTAAGCGGTCCCGTTGGATTAGCACTCACAAATTCTACCAGAGCCCGCCCCGAGGATGAGGGTGTTTTGCGGCCGAAATCTTCACCGGCACCGAGAATGTGTTCGAGTCCTCTGTACAAGAAGCCGGTTCCGTACCGGAAATTCAGAAATCCCGCGTCCGCAACTTCAATTGAGCTTATTCGATCAGTATCCAGGCCAGCTGATTGCAGTCGCGCCGCCAGGTCTTCGGCGATTTGCCTCGGTGATTTTCTTAAGTACCGGGCCAGCTTCATCGGTGCGTTCGACGACAGGTCGCCGTGTTCAGCACTTTTAGGCTTTTCAAATTCAGGTTCGAAATCGTCAGGAACACCGTCGATTTCGGATAAAACCAGAAGTAACTGTTTTTTCAGATAGTCTTGCATGAAATAGGGAGAGTCCCGGGAATTGAAGCCACTCTGCGAAAGGCTAAGATTCTCAACGCTGAAGTTTTGTTCACAGAGTGCCTAATCTACGACTCATACTTCCCCGAGTTTTCGGAACTATAGTCGGGATTCGTCAAGAAATGCAAAAAACAATAGATTCCGAAGGTCGTATGAGGGTTCGTTTCAGACCGGCCTGTACAGCAAGGGTCAGTATTACAAAGATTATCAGCAGGCCCAGTATCGACTCTACAATGTTTATCGTATCAGATTTTTTGTACAGCCGGAAATTCCTGTGCGCGATCTGTGTCCTGATCGTCGTTACAGTCGCGACGCTGGTTCCACCTCAGGCCACTGCTCAGTTCGACCACACCTTCCAGATTGCTCGAGTCAAATATAGCGGTGGCGGAGACTGGTACAGCGACCCGGAATCGTTGCCAGAGCTACTGAAATTTGTACGTACGCAGACCCAGATTGACGTGTCTCCCCGCGAAGAGACCGTCGAGCTGTCGCGAGATGACATATTCTCGTTTCCGTATCTGTATATGACAGGGCACGGCAACGTCCGCCTTACAGATTTAGAAGCGACGAGGCTGAGGCGCTACCTGAACGGCGGCGGCTTTTTACATATCGACGACAATTACGGTCTGAATGAACCGATGCGACGTGAAATGAAGAAGGTCTTCCCAGAGAAAGATTTCGTGGAGCTCCCGTTTACGCACAAAATTTATCACACTCATTTCGATTTTCCAGACGGACTCCCTAAGATTCACGAACATGATGGAAAGGCACCGCAGGGCTTTGGAATTCTTTCGGATTCGGGTCGACTTATGGTGTTCTATACCTATGAATCGGATCTTGGAGACGGATGGGAGCCCGAATCTGTACACAACGTCTCTGCGGAGAAACGAATAGCCGCTCTCAGAATGGGAACGAATATCCTGGCCTATGCCATGATGAACTAAAATCTTTATGACATCCTTATTGCAGCAAAACGATCCGGCCGTATTCGAAGCGATCGAAAACGAGGTCCGCAGGCAGAATGATGGGCTGGAGCTTATCGCGTCCGAGAATTTTGTGAGCCGGGAAGTATTGCAAGCGATGGGTACGGCGTTTACAAACAAGTATGCCGAAGGCCTGCCGGGGAAGAGGTATTACGGGGGATGCCAGTTTGCGGACGTCGTCGAAGATCTGGCCAGGGACCGGGCGAAAGCTCTTTTCAAGGCGGACTGGGTTAACGTTCAGCCGCATTCGGGAGCTTCTGCAAATGCCGCCGTTTACCTGGCAACAATGAACCCCGGCGATACCTTCCTGGGTCTGGATCTGGCGCATGGGGGGCATCTTACGCATGGAAGTCCGGTTAATTTCTCCGGTATCCTGTACAAAGCTGAATATTATGGCGTGGAAAAGTCTGGGCCACTCGCGGGGCGCATCGACATGGATCGTGTGCGGGAAAAAGCGCTGGCCATTCGTCCTCGGATGATTTCGATCGGAGCGTCGGCATACAGTCGTGACTTTGATTACGAGGCATTCCGCGCGATCGCCGATGAAGTGGACGCTTTGTTGTGGTTGGACATGGCTCACACAGCCGGATTGATCGCGAGCGGTGTTTTAAACGACCCTATGGATCATTGTCATATTATATCGACCACCACCCACAAAACACTGCGAGGACCGCGTGGCGGGATGATTCTGATCGGAAATGATTTCGAAAATCCTTTCGGAAAAGTTGCCCCGAAATCCGGCCGCGTAAAACGAATGAGCGAACTGCTGGACTCGGCTGTATTTCCCGGTATGCAAGGAGGACCGCTCATGCACGTGATCGCGGGGAAAGCGGTGGCTTTTGCGGAAGCTGGAAGGGAAGAGTTCAAAACGTACTCTGCGCAAGTGGTTAAAAACGCCGCTGCGATGGCACAGGAATTTGTTGATAGAGGCTACGAAGTCGTTTCAGAAGGAACCGATAATCATATGTGTCTCATAGATTTAAGAAATAAGAAGCTAACCGGTAAAGAGGCAGAAGCCGTGCTCGGGCAAGCAGAAATTACTGTCAATAAAAACATGGTCCCGTTCGACGATCAGAGCCCCTTCGTGACCAGTGGCATTCGATTGGGTACTCCCGCGATGACCACCAGAGGGCTTGTAGAAGACGATTTCCGGCGTATCGTGTCGCTGATGGATCGAGCCCTGATGAACGGGGATGACGAGGCGAAACTCGCAGCTGTTCGAGCCGACGTTTTCGAAATTTGTCAGGCGTTTCCTCTGTACGATACAGTACTTGCGTGAGCAACCCGCCGAACCTGACACCGTAGGCATGAATTCTACCCCATACTGGATACCCCAAGATTTATGAACGATGGATCACTGAGTGCGGCGTCGCACAACGAATTGGTCGAACTGGGCCGGCGTCTGTACGATACCGCGCTCGTCCGCAGAGAGCATGAACCGATCACTGACCCGCGAGGGCAGGCGATCGGATGGTTGCTGGACACACGAATGGCGATGCTCGACGGTCAGCTTTTCCGAGAGGTTGGCGATGTCTTAGCCGAGCGTCTTCGAGCCAAATCCATACGTCAGGTAGCCGGTTTCGGCTTCGGATCTTATGCCCTCATTTGCTCTGTTCTGGCGGTGCATGGTGAGCCAGTTTTTAATGGCGGATTTGTGCGCGAACAAAGGAAGGCGCACGGTCGTCAACGGCTGATCGAAGGGCCTCTCGACAGAAAAGAACCTGTGGTTTTACTTGACGATATCTTAAATTCAGGACGCAGCGCCGGGAACGCAGTTCGACTGCTGCGGGAAGACGGTTTTCAGGTTGTGGGTATGTTAACCTTATTTAATTTCACGTGGAGTTCCGGCCGGCAACGTGTCGAAGACATGGGTCTCTGGGTGGATTCTGTACTTGATTTAAATCTGAAGGACAACAAGAAAGTAAATTCCTGACATATGTCACTCATCGGAAATCTTATAAGGGCTGCGTCTACGATGGACAAGTTGTCGGGACCTGTGTCCGCAGCGTTTCGTTCCATGTCGGACCCTGATAAACAGAAGGGTTCGGGTGGTATGTCCGAGATGGGGTTCATAGACCACCTTGAAGACCTGCGTTGGGCGCTGATCAAAGGAGTGGCCGGTATTGGTGTTGCGTGTATAGTCGCATTCTTCTTCAGTGATTTCATCATCCAGGAAGTCCTTCTGGGCCCGAAAAAGCCGGATTTTATCATGTACCGGTTGTTTGGAATGGAAACAACGCCATTTGTTCTTCAGAACAGAACCGTTACAGGCCAGTTTTTCGCTCATGTTGGTACTGTGATATCGGTTGGAATTATCTTCGGCTCTCCGGTTTTCGTGTACTTCATGTGGAAATTCATTGAGCCGGGTCTGTATGCTGGCGAGAAGAAAGGCCTGCGATTTTCGGCCGTATTTGCATCGTTCTTTTTCATTCTCGGGGTCTCGTTCGGATATTTCATTATTACGCCACTTGCGCTTCAATTTTTTGCGGCGTATCAGATTTCCCCGGAAATATCGAATGAATTTGATATCTCCAGGTATTTCGGGATGATCACGTTCTGGGCGTTTGGAGTGGGCGTTTTATTCGAGTTACCGGTCGTCGTTTATTTTCTCTCGAAGATGGGAATCGCCACGCCCAATGGCCTTCGAACGGGTCGGAAATACGCCCTTATCGGTGCTCTCACGCTGGCTGCCTTTTTTACACCACCCGACCCCATTTCCCAGGTGCTGGTGGCAACACCGCTGCTGCTGTTGTACGAAGGCTCGATCCTGATCTCCGCTCACGTCCTGCGCAAGAGGGATCGCGAAATGGCCAAGGCGCTCGAATAGGCAAGACGAACCCTTCAATCGGTTTGTGCGTCAGATGGCAGGCGATCTCCGTCTCTTTCTGAAGTTTACCTCGATTGATGTCATGCGACTCCCAATTCTTCCGACGACTGCCATCGGATTGTGTCTGGCTATATTATTTTTGACAGGCGTTAAGTCCGGCCCACAAGCCATACTGCCCAACTCTCCAGACGACGATTTATTTGAACTCCGGAAAAATTTCGAAATTTTCGGTGCGCTCTATGAGGAAGTTGTAGTCAACTATGTGGACCAAGTACATCCTCAGCCGTTTATGAAAACCGGTGTGGATGCGATGTTGGCTGACCTGGACCCGTACACCCGATTCTACGACCAGGCAGACAATATGGACATCGCTCAGATGCAGTCTGGTCCGCAGGCAACGGTGGGACTGAATATCGGAATGGAAGGGGGCATGTTGACGGTTCTTGCTCCCGAAAGTATAAACAGCGGTTACAGAAGGGGGGTTCAAATCGGGGATCGTCTCGTAAGTGTGGATGGCGTGAGTGTTGACGAAATCACTGTCAGAGATGTTGTGGTGTTGCTCCGCGGTGAGGAAGGGACCATTGTTGAACTGGTATTTGAAAGGGAAGGCGAGGCGCTTCCTGTTTCATTTCAACTTCAACGGGAAGTGCCGGAGCGGGGAAATATATCATATGCCGGATATCTCGGGCCAGACAGTACAGACCGTATAGGATATGTCCGACTTGATACGTTCGGGCCACGAGCTGCACGTGAAGTCAAACGTGCGTTCCGCTCGATGATTAGGGGTGGGGGCCTGAACGGAGCCGTATTGGATCTCCGGAACAATCCTGGTGGCCTGGTCAGCGAAGCAGTTGAGCTGGTCGGGCTTTTTGTCCCCAAAGGGACGTTGGTGGTTTCGATTCAAGGTCGCGATGAAAGCAGACATGTGGGGCATTCCACAGCCGACGATCCCTTTATGTCAGATATTCCGCTGGTCATTCTGGTAAACGAATTTAGCGCATCATCCAGCGAAATTGTATCCGGCGCGCTTCAGGATCTAGACAGAGCGGTTATTGTCGGCTCAACGACGTTTGGGAAAGGACTCGTTCAAGTTGTTTAGGCGTTGCCCTACAATTCTTCGATGCGGATTACGATCGGCCACTACTACACCCCAAGGGGTCGCGATTTACAGTCACGTCGAATTTCATCCAGATCGGCGCAGATTTCCAGGCCATCCATTCAAAAATACAGAACCATCTCCGGCCGGCCGGTTCGGTCCGGGGTTGGCATCGAGCCTGACGTCATGTTCTCCGAAAAAGAAAAAAGTGAATTCCATAAGGCACTGATCAGAGACGGTGCATTTTTTAAGTTTGCGGGGTATTGGGTTCGCGAAAATCATTCGTCGCCAGACACACGGAAGTTGTACGACTCTTTTTCAAAGTGGCTGAATCAGGAAGGATTTTTATACTTGACAGAAGCAGAAAAATCTCTCAACAGAGCCAGCGCGTCTCTATCCGAAGTTTGGGATCCGGGGATCGCGGATGCCATTCAGTTGGCGCAAGAGGGTATACGTGAGCAGAAAAATCTCGACCTGCAGCGAGGGCAAGAGGAATTGTCGGAGGCTGTTCTGGCAGAGGTGCAATCCCGATTGTTGGATCGGGATGTGTACATTCAAGTCCGACTTCAGGCCGATCAGGTCGCCAACGAGGCTCTGCAGATCGTTATCGACAAGAGTCGATACCACTCAATTCTCACACTCTAAATGGAATTTTCAGAAGTATTTCTATTCCTGGCTGTCGGTAGTCTGGCAGGTCTGGCAGGTGGACTTCTGGGAATTGGTGGCGGTCTGATATTTACACCTACACTTTTTTTCTATTTCAAGTCGACAGGTATCCCCGACGAATACGTTGTGCCCCTGTCGATCGGGACCGGATTGATGTGTACCTGGGTCGTTGCGCTTTCATCCGCGATAGGGCACTATCAACGTGATGCCGTCCATATCGGAACGGCGTTAACGTGTGGTGTTGCGGCTGCGTTCGGAGTGTGGGCCACGTCGGTCTGGATAACGACGTCTGCGTGGTTTACGGCAGGTGTCTTCCAGTACGTTTTTGCCGTATTTCTGGTTATCGTAGCTGCTCGCATGATAGTGCCTGCTCGGTCTGGGAAATCGACACGGGCCCGTAGTGAAGAATCATTGGTGGTTCGTCATCCAGCGGCCGTTGTAGCGGGCGGTGGAATTGCAGGATTTGTAGCATCGTCAGTTGGTGTTGGTGGCGGCATTGTTCTGGTACCTCTGTACACCCGGTTTTTTAACATGAACATTCGACTGGCGGTCGGGTCATCCAGCGCAACGATCGTGATCATCACACTGACTGCAATCCTGGTATTTGCTGTACAAGGCTCCGGGCTTGCAATATCATCTACAGCATTGGGATACGTGGATTTAAAATACGCAGCGATTCTCGCTGTTCCAGCCGCAATAACTGCCCGCTTCGGAGTAGCTCTGGCACATCGACTGGATCGAACTCGCCTGAGACGCATTTTCGGGATTCTGGCTCTTCTGGTCGCCGGACGGCTGTTTCTTGGGATTTAGATACTATAGCAGGACCTCAAAGTGGTTAAGAATATTTATCCTTCCGGGTCAATATTCACCAATCCATTCTGGTCCTCATGGTTACACATACACTTCACCCCATCATTGTTGGCTTT
>SMXK01000213.1 GCA_004356265.1 Bacteroidota bacterium | reverse complement strand
TTCGACTCATGAAGTTTATAGACCGCATGGATTACGCCTACGCGGTTGCCGACCTTGCGATATGTCGTTCTGGTGCTTTAACATGTAGTGAGTTAATGATCACCGGAACACCTTCTATTCTAATACCGTCACCCAATGTAGCTGAAGACCATCAGACCCGAAATGCTGAAAGTATGGTCGAGGCAGGCGCAGCGCGAATGTTGCCCGAGTCCAAAATGAACACCCAGCTGTACGAGGTCTGGGAAGAGTTGTGGGAAGATGAGAAGGAGCTGGCACGGATTTCCGCCTCGGCATTACAACATGGCAGTCCGGATGCGGCTTCAATAATCGCAGACGATGTACTGAAATTATCGGGGAGGTATACAGCATGAAATCAATGCCCCGAACCCCTCGTCGCCAGCCGACATTCGGACGGATCAAGACCATTCACATGGTGGGAATTGGTGGTATCGGCATGAGTTCGATCGCTGAAGTACTAGTTTCACGAGGATATCACGTGACGGGATCAGATCTGGAACTCAGCGATGTCACAACACGATTGAGCGAAATCGGAGCGACCGTTTTTGAAGGTCACAGTGCAGAAAATATCGGGGAGCCGGACGTCGTTGTATACTCATCGGCGATTGAACCGACCATAAACCCGGAGACCCGAGCCGCGGAAGCCAATCGAATACCACTCATTCCCAGGTCTGTCATGTTGGGCGAATTGATACGGAGTAAATACGGTATCGGAATTGCCGGGACGCATGGGAAAACTACCACGACGTCGATAACAGGGTCGGTTGTTGCCGCCGGTGGTTTCGACCCGACGGTTATTGTCGGAGGAAAGGTATCAGTATTTGGCACGAACGCCATGTCTGGTGGTGGCGATATCATCGTCGTCGAGGCGGATGAGTACGATCGAACTTTTTTGCGACTGACACCATCCATTGCAGTTATCACAAACATCGAAGAAGACCATCTGGATACCTATTCAGATCTGGACGACATACTGGGCGCATTCGTACAGTATGCGAACAGCATTCCATTCTACGGGGTGGCGATCATCTGTCTGGACGACCCGTGCGTGCAGTCAATCGTGAATAAAATTGATCGCCGGATTTTCACTTATGGAACGTCCCGGCAGGCTCATCTGCGGGCAGAAAATATTAAGCAGGACGGAATGACGATGTCTTTCGATGTTGTCTTCAATGGGGACACATTGGGCCAGGCAACGATAAAAGCCCCTGGAATTCACAACGTTCGAAATGCGCTGGCTTCGATTGCTATCGGGTTAGAACTTGAAATGAAGTTTGACGACATCTGTAGCGGACTGGCTGAATTTAGTGGCGTTCAGCGGCGGATGGATGAAATCGGATATGTGTCTGATGTCCGTGTGGTTGATGATTATGCCCATCATCCCACGGAAGTACGGGCCACCCTTGAAGCGGCACGCAAATGCTGGCCGGATTCCAGAATCATCGCTGTATTCCAACCACATTTGTACTCACGCACCCGTGATTTCGGTGAGGCCTTTGGGCGTTCGTTTTTCGACGCCGACGTAGCTGTTTTTATGGATATTTATCCGGCCCGGGAAGAGCCGATTCCCGGCGTAAACGGCTCCCTGATCGCCGAGTTTGCCAGATCATTCGGCCATAGAGAGGTGCATTATATCGCGGACAAGCAGCAGATGCCGGAATACGTTCGGGGCATGTCACAACCAGGGGACGTGGTCCTGGCTCTAGGTGCTGGAGATATCTGGCGATACAGCCGGGCACTTGTTTCTATTCTTGAAGAAGGAGCGGACGGGGCAGGTTCGCGGGATCCGTCCGAACTGAAATATTACGGTACCGATCGATGACTGAATATCTCCACGGATATATCAAACGCTCGGGTTACCTGCATGGGATTGGCCTGCTGGGACTGATCGTTCTGGGGCTGGGCGTCCTCGGCTGGTTTCTGAGCATAAACGTTGCACGCATTGAGGTTCATGGCGCAGTAGACGCTGGTGAGTCTGAGATTCTCGCACTGGCTGACTTGCAGATCGGTCAGAAAATATATAAGACGAACGCCAGCGAGCTCGGTGGTCGTGTTGAAAAACACCCTTGGGTTCAGACAGCGTCAATTTCGAGATTTCCGAACGGGACTCTCAGAATCAACATCCGGGAGCGGAAACCGGAATTACTTGTTCTGGATAAAAATGGCAGGCCAATCGTGTACCTGGACAAGTCCGGACGCCACATGCCATTCCGGGATACGTCTTTTCACGATGTTCCGATTTTTCACGGATACGATGTGAACGAGGCCTCAGACGGGCACGTGAACAATGTTGTGGTACAAGAACTTCTTCTCGCACTTGCAGACAATATTACCGAAACCGACGACCTGATTTCTGAAGTATCTCTAAAATCAGATCAGATCGGATTAAGGCTCGAGCCTGCCGGAAACCATGGTGCAATTCCGGTTCAATTGGGATCGACTGAATTTATAAAAAAACTCAAGCGACTCCGGGCATTCTGGTACCAGAATATGGTGCCGGCGCAGAATACCCGTTATGAGTCGCTTGACCTCCGTTACGCCAGCCAGATAGTCTCCCGGGAAAACACTCCGTGATGTGCAGATCCGGTCATAAAACCAGTAAATCGTTATGAACGAAAAAATTGTTGTCGGCCTCGATATAGGGACGACGAAAGTGTGTGCGGTTGTTGCCTCAACCGATGATTTAAACAGGGTAAACATCCTCGGGGTGGGCGTTGCGCCTTCTGACGGCCTGAACCGCGGCGTTGTTGTAAACATCGATAAAACGGTGCTGGCAGTTCAGGAGGCAGTATCGGAAGCAGAGCGCATGGCTGGTGTAGATGTCCATAAGGTCATAGTTGGGATTGCCGGAGACCATGTACAAAGTTTTCAATCTCGTGGAGTGGTTACGATTTCGCACAGTGACGGTGTAATCGCTGAGTCTGACGTGCAGCGACTTCTGGAGGACACAACACATGTCGCCATGCCGGCCGATAGAGAAATTTTACACGTGATCCCGCAGGAATTTATTGTGGATGGGCAGGATGGTGTAATCGATCCTATAGGTATGAATGGCGTCAGACTCGAGGCCAACGTGCACATTATCACGGGGCTGGTATCCGCGGCCAAGAATATTTACCGGTGTATCGAAAAGGCTGGTTATCACGTGGCGGACATTGTGTTGGAACCATTAGGCTCTTCGTTCGCAGTGCTTCATAGAGATGAAAAAGAGGTCGGTGTTGCGCTCATTGATATCGGTGGCGGAACCACGGATATTGCCGTTTTCGAAGACAATACCATCCGGCATACGGCAGTCGTTGCCGTCGCGGGCAACAAAGTCACAGACGATATCCGCAAAGGACTCGGTGTGATGCGGGATCAGGCGGAGAAACTCAAATGCGGGTTCGGGGTCACCATGGCCGGGATCGGAGAGGACGAAGAAATCACCATCCCGGGGATAGGGGGACGGAATGAGAAACGAATCGGCAGCAGTACTCTGGCTCAGATCATCCAGCCTCGCATGGAGGAAATTCTGGAAATCGCCGCTATTGAAATCAAGCGAAGTGGTTACTCACGGCACCTCTCGGCCGGTGTGGTACTTACCGGCGGCGGATCGCTGATTCCAGGTACAGATGAGTTGGCCGCCAAAATATTGGGATTAGAATCCAGAATCGGTGTGCCTATGGGTCTGTCTGGTGGCCTTGTGGCAGAGGTAAGTGACCCGAAATTCGCTACCGGTGTCGGCCTGGTTTTATACGGTTTACGCCCCGAATTGATCGGAGGTACGCCGTTCAGATCTGACATGGTGGAGTACGGAGAAGACGGTGCATCCGGTGACACGCTGGTGAGAAATATTGCAACAAGAATGAAAACATGGTTTGACGAGCTTTAGGGCGAGGAAGACCACGTCAATAGGGCGTCTCGGGATTGCTCGATCCGAGGCGATAGAATGAATAACGTCTACAAGACGACTGGAGGTTAAAATGGAA
This sequence comes from Bacteroidota bacterium, assembly GCA_004356265.1. GTDB lineage: Bacteria > Bacteroidota > Rhodothermia > Rhodothermales > UBA10348 > N075bin62. The sequence continues at coordinate 9,294 of SMXK01000213.1, read as the reverse complement.
AGTTTATTCGACTCAAATTTCGCGTTCGACGATGCGGAGAATGAGGAGGCACAAATCTGTGTGATTGGCGTCGGTGGTGGTGGCGGCAATGCAGTTAATAACATGATTCGACACGGTATGCCCGGCGTCGAATTTTACGCAATTAATACCGATGCACAGGCGCTCTCAGAGAATCTGGCACCAAACAAAATTCAGGCAGGGATTGGTTTGACGAAAGGTCTTGGAGCTGGCGCACGCCCCAACGTCGGTTCTCAGGCTATCGAAGAAAACCGAGCCGAAATCGAAAAAGCTTTGTCGGGATACGACATGGTCTTTATTACTGCAGGAATGGGAGGTGGTACAGGTACTGGCGGCGTACCAATCGTGGCTTCGATTGCAAAAGAATTAGGAATCTTATCGGTTGCTATCGTGACGAAACCGTTCGATTGCGAGGGCAGGCGACGTCGTGAATCTGCTGCGGCCGGATTGGAGGCTCTTCGGAATTCAATCGACACACTGATCGTCATTCCGAACGAACGTCTACTCGACATCTCGGAGGCCGACACAACACTGGTAGAGGCTTTTCAGGCCGCCGACGATGTGTTGTACAACGCAACCAGGGGTATCAGCGATCTGATCACAGTTCATGGCCTTATTAACCTGGACTTTGCGGATGTCAAAACGACCATGCAAAATGGGGGTACCGCGCTTATGGGCGCCGCGACCGCATCAGGTGAAGGTAGAGCTGAAACGGCAGCCACAGAGGCGTTGTCGAGTCCGCTGTTGGATGGTATTTCGATCCGGGGAGCGACCAACGTACTGGTCAATATTACAGCCGGCCCGTCGTTGGGTATCCGGGAGGCTACGGCAGCCACCAGCATTATTCAGCGGGAAGCAGGGGATGACGTTGAGGTTATTTTCGGAACCGTCATTGACAAAAATATGGGTGACGATCTCCGGATTACAGTAATCGCTACCGGCTTCGACGAACGCGGTGCCGCGACAGAGCAGTTGAAACGCACGATCGTTCCGTTGCAGGCGGCTCTTCCTGTTTACGGTTATAAAGGCGAGGAAAACCTCAAACATCTGGATACACCAGCATACGTTCGTCGCGGGAATAGACTTGGTTCTTCTGAATTAGAGTCTGTTGATGGATTAGCACCGGGCGAGCCACGGATCCGTCGACTCAATGCAGACGAGTTAGATGAAGTCGACACTTCGCTCAAGACGGACGATGATATGCCAGCATTTTTAAGAAAGATGATGGACTGATAACCCTCTGTGAAATTGCCTTCCGAGGGGTCGGAAGGCGACGAACCGAATACGGAGTGGAACTCCAGTCCCGCTCTGCGACCTCCGAGCAGGGTCGCGAGTCGCATTGGCGAGTGGGAAGTATTTTTCTTCCAGCGCTGCATTTGAGTGCGATGGTATTGGTTCGGTTAGATGGAGCCGCGCCATAAATGGCGCGGCTCCATTCTTTTTTGCCCGCCGTAAGGGCGTACATTCACTTCCGGATTCTGAATTTGATTTCTTTAACTCAAGTCTAAAAAGCATAGGATTTGAAAGTCGTGCTCCGCTCTCTTTTCATTGTGGCATTATCGTGTGTCACGTTGGCGTCAGTACCTTTCTGTGCAGAAGCCCAGGCGCTAAAGGGTATCGTTTGGGAGACTCCGGAATCGACGGCTGCTGCGATTCGGGACCTGCGTGCCATGAAGGAAGCGGGGGTGGAAGTAATTCGTACGGGGCCGTTGGTGGACAGCGCCCTCCTGACGGAGGCTGATTCTCTCGGGCTCGTTTTTTATCGGGAAATACCGATTCTGGATACCCCTGCCCGGACACTGACTGATTCAATGGCGCTGGTCAGGCGAGGTCTGGAACATATCCTTGATGCCGGGCGGAATCACACTTCAGCAGGGCCGATCGGTCTCGCGGTGACCATCGATGTTTCCCGCCGCGACGTGTGTTCGTTTTTTGATTTGCTTCGATCGTCCGTGACGGCCTCAGATCAGAGGTTTTACTACGTGAGTCGATTCATTGAATCTGACACCTGCACAAGTAGCGTTGATTTCGTGATCCTGGACGCCGTCGGTTACTCAGATCCTCAGCATTTGATTTCGCGGTGGCGTTCAAGCCAATCCTCCGAGGTCGGAATTATTATCGGGAAAAGAATTGAGGTGGATTCTGATTCTGGCCTGCAAGAGCCTTTCTCGGAGGAGTCACAGGCAAGGTTTTATGAATCAAGCTTGACTCAATTGAATGATTCAGCCGGTGTAAAGATAATTTTCATCCACCGCTGGAGAGATCAGCCCGTCGATCAATATGACCGCAGTTATGGACTGCACGGCATCGGCCCGAATAAATCTGACCACCAGCGATTATCCTTGGGCGTTGTGCGCGGAATATTTACAGGCACCCAGACCGTTTTTGCTTTTAACGGTGACGCCTCGGTCTCGGCCCCATCGGTGTGGTTTACGATGTTGGGTTGGTTACTGATTCTTATCGTAGCCGCGCTTTATACCTCATCGCCCAGATTCCGTGATATGACGCCGCGGTATTTCATGGCGCATGGCTTCTATCGAAACGCCGTCCGGGAGGCACGAGAGGTATTACCAATTGTAAGTACCGCGCTGTTGACGGTAGCGGGCCTTGCGACGGGTATGATTGCGACACAAATTTTACTGGCGGTTCACGAGACTGCGGCATTCATGTATATGGTCCGGCTGGCGCCGGATACCGTTCAGTCCACGATCACGGTTCTACTTGATAGTCCACTCGTTGCCACGATTTTTATCGGGTCAATATCTCTGTTAGCCATGACGTTATGGATGGGGTTGTGGATGATTGTTGCAGGACAGCGGCCTCCTTTGTTGCCCAGTCAAGCACTCATGCTGGCCGTTTGGCCGCGGTGGCAACTGCTGCTAATGTTGCCGGTTGCGATGGCGATCGCTACCCTTGAACCGGGCGCTGAACAGACAGGCTTTCTGCTGTTATATCCCGTTTGGGCAGGCGTGTCTTTGTGGGCAGGAGCAAGAACTGCGTATGACATCTTTAAACTGACCAACTGCTCTCCGCTGATTGCGGTTATAGGACTGCTGCTTCACCCGTCCGTGTTATTGCTGATGAGCGTGCTGGCGATCATGGCCGCACAAGGGGATCATGTGTTGCACGTTTTACATCTTGTGTTCAGAAGCTGACTCGTCTAGAAGCTAACTCGTTTCGAAGCTGAATTTTTTTGAGGCCGGATCAGCCGGAACCTGATCATTCAGATTCGGCGCCAGCACGCTCTGACTCAAGTCGTTTGTTCAGCCGTACCATCAGGTCATCGAATCCCTTTTTCCTGATGACACTCTGGAAGGACCGCGCATACCCTTTTACCGTACTGACCTCATCCAGAATAATATCGGTGGCGAGCCATCCCGCGGCAGTTTTGTGCAGGGTGTAGTCGACCGGCGTTGCGATGGATTTATACGTTGTGGTTGTATGAACCAGCGCTTCGTCGCCGTTTACCGTTACGTTGTTATACACAACACCAGATCGGTACACATCGGTGTCGGCAAGAGAATGTAGTCGAACGATCTGCGAAAACACGTCCACAAATTCGGTCTGCTGTTCCTCCGATATTTTCGACCAATACCGACCAAGCGCGCCTTCTCCCATCGCCCTGAAATCAATAACATCATTTACGAGTCCGCGGAGCTGCTCGCGCTGATCGGGTGTTATCTGATCAGACGATCCTAATATTGATTTGATAGAGCGGTCGCGATCTTCGAGCATGGTCCGGATGGCAAGCGCATCACCCGACAGTTCATCGGAGCTCTGCCCCTGTGCTATCGAGATCGAAATGGATCCTATAATGACCAACGCGACCAGGCTTCTTTCGAAGCCGGGTAGATGAACAGGCCCAAAAATGTTCTGCATAACAGACAGTAGAGTTCTGAAATGGTATACGATTATCGCCCCAATCCGCCGGTAACGAGCAAATAAACAGCGTTTGGTTCTTTACTCAACAAATATGCCATTTTGAACACTGGCCTCTAGTATGCCTGTCGCACCGAGTAATCGCAGTACAGCAACATTGTAAGCATATCGGGCCTCGAAGTCTTCGAGAATCGCTTCAAGGTTCCGTTTTACGACACGAACCAGATTCTGACTGTCTCCCAGTCCCAGATCAAAATTTATTTCTTCTGTCGCTAGCCATTCTTTACTGATTTGAAGGGCTTTGGCGTTCGCCTCGACGGCTGCGCTCGCAATAATCACTTCCCGATATGCCTGCTCCACCTCAAATTGAATCAGTTGGTGGAGAATTTCTTCTTGAGATTCCAGGGCGATTTCATCATACCGGGCGCGCTCGACGCGTGCTTTGGTTTGAGAGAAGTTCAGCTTTTGAGTAATTCCGATTCCAGCCCGAAGGCTTCTGTTGAGGAACGGGTCACCCACATACGGATTCGGCTGGCGATATCTGTTCTGGGCATATGAATAGGTGGCATCGACGGCCAGAAATAGTTTCGGGTAATAATCGGACTTTGCCACCGTAACGAGCTCATTTCGAGCCAACCGGCCCGATACAACCTGCTCTAGTTCAGGTCTGTGCTGGAGGGCCAGGAGTTGATAGTGCTCGAGAGGCAACTGTTCAAAATCGATCGTTTCCAATTCTGATGCTGTCGTTCGAACAGCGGTTCCATCCCGGAGAATCATCTGCCTTGAAAGAGCTGCAGCCGCAGTTTCCATGCGTTGTTTTACGGCAACGACCCCACGGACGAATTCCTGCTTGGTAATCTGCACATCGAACAGGTCAGCTTGATCAACACCCGGGTCTCCTTCCTCGATCAAATCGGCGATCTGTTTTTCTGCCCTATCCACCTGTTCGCCTGCTTCTTCGGTCACTTTGTACAGAGCCTCCGTCAGCAGTAATTTGAAATACATTTCTGCCGTTCGGTTCACAATGGCCTGAGTTGTAGCCCGCTCAACTCCCAGCCGGACATCAACTCCGTGTTCTGCGGCGCGGATATTACCGGTGACTTCGCCCCAGGTGAATAACGGCTGGACAGCTCGAACGTCAACCCGTGAAAATATGGAGCCGTTTTCCCAGTTGTTTCTGACGTCTGGATCGAGATATAATCTGTCAGTGGGAGTGTTGTTGGGGTTATGAATTGCCGGTGCTGTCGAAAACACTGAGGTCAGCTCAAATCTCGTTAAATAACGACTTGCCCTGGCGAGGTCATATAACGAACTCGCCTTTCCCGTTTCAGCCTCTGACGCAGAGAGCTCAGGGCTGATGTCGAGGGCTCTAGTAATAGCATCTGTGAGCGACACAACGACAGTATCTGCAGCGAAATCAACACTCTCAGATCGACCTGTGCCGGACGATTTGGCTGGAGACTGCGCGAAAACAGACACAGGCCCTGAAACGCAGATTACGATAAGAATCAGAGTTGCGAATGCTGAATAATGGGCTAACGTGTTGCGGATCAATTGCATGAGGATGAAAAGATTGCTGAGCACGGTCTGGCAGCACGAAAAGCCGCATTCTTCGTGAAGAAGGTAACTGAACGATCAGATTGGACGGTGGTTCTTGGAATGAATTGGCGGCCTGTTGTACATTCCGGCGTTCTTTCGCATACACACTTCAGGACAATCTGACCACGCGGTCGGACCAGGGAATCTGGTGATGATTGTAATAAATTCAATCAGAAACCAGAGCTGTACCCGCAACTGTAAGCGACACTGTTGATTAGTCAGCGACGATGATGCCACGAGCGAATAGGTCGGAAGGCTGATATCTGAGACTATATCAACTCGGAGTTCCTCCGGTGTCAGCGAGCCAGGAAACCTGACTGAAGATGTACCATCCTTCCACCTCCGGGAAAAGAGGTCAGATGTAATGCTCGTAGTGAATACGATGTCGTACACCTGTCCCTTTTTTGAGGCACAGGTTTTTTTATGCGCTCGTTTTATTGCTGGCTTCTTTTGTTGACTATGGGTGTGTGTACAACGCGCGCTCAGACCGCGACCGATACAATGTCAGTCGAGGTCGTCGATGTGATACCAGTAGCTTCCCTGACCGCAGACTCATTACGAGCGATCAAATTGCCGGGTATTCTCGTGATGGATGCAAGTTTCGCAAGCTTGCTCAGGAGCGCGCTTTCGATTCGAACAATCACTGATGCCCGTATTTCAGTATGGACCGGGTCGACGGTTGCCGAGATGCTCAGCGCCGAGTCCTTCGCGTTCATCAGTCAAAACGGAGCCACCGGTTCGGCTGGAATATCGCTCAGGGGCACGGGGTCCGATCACGCGGTCATCACGCTGGATGGAGTCGAACTCACTGATCCGCAGACAGGCCGGCTTGACCTCTCGATAATTCCTGTGTCATTTCTGGAGTCAGTCACTGTATCTCTTGGTTCTGCCGGCAACTCGGGAGTTCGCTCTGCCCTGGGAGGTACAGTTTCACTGACAAGCCTGGTGCCAACCGACCAACCGTCATATCGGTTTGGGATACTCGCTGGCGCATATGGGAAAAGACGCCTCGGGGGTTCGGCGTCGTACAGGATCGGACCTGTCAAAGCCTTATTGGCGGTTGATCTGTCGGCCGACGAAGGTGACTACCCATTTTCGGATCCCTCCAGCATATTTCCCCGGGAGATATCCAGGACCGGTGCACGAAAAGAAATGCAGAACGTATATATGCGGGCCATATCAGAATTGGCTGGTGGTCGTTGGGACGCATCAATATGGTGGTCGACTACCTCCCGCGGCGTTCCAGGCCCTGCCAACGCAGTGCCAACACAGGCCCGCCAGGACGACAACGCACTCAGGCTTCGTCTGGGGGTCAAGTACCCGATCTCTGGCGGCTCATTCAAAACTACGCTGGCATTTTCAGAAAACAGGCTTTCCTTTACAGAGGGGCCTGTTGCGGATCCGACCAGTAGAAATGAGATGCACTCTGTGACCATGCTGCTCACGAGTCGAGTTACCAAAGCTATGGGGCGGAGATGGATGGTTGGATCTCAGGTCGACATCAATCACACATCGTCCGGGTACACATTATCGGATCAAACCAGCCTCAGGCTGGATAACAGGATTGACTATGAATCTGCTAAGATCAGCTTCACATCTACGGTGTCAATTGCGTCCTGGCGATCAGATGAAAAGACGGAAACACACGTTTTACCTCGTTTTGCGCTCAGCGTAATGCCTGGTGCGAGTCAAAACCTGGCGTTCCGAACCAGCGCAGGACTGATTTTTCGGAGCCCGTCTTTTAACGACCGGTATTGGATCCCTGGTGGGAATCCGAATCTGATTCCAGAGTCGGGATGGACCGTTGATGCGGGAGTTTCATTTGCACAGACAACAGGATCGGTGTCGATGATTCTGAAGGGGGGCCTTTTTGGCAGCAGGTTGTCCGACAAAATTATCTGGTATCCGGGTCTGGCGGGCTCCGGTATCCGAGTCTGGACCGCAAGCAATGTCGGGAAGGTGGTAGGATATGGTGCCGAATCTTCGATAGACCTTTCCTGGCGGGCGACGTCCCGGATGTCATTTGAAAGCGCCGTGATTTCGACATGGACCCGGGCAGAAGACCGAACCGACGAAAGAACCCGATCGTTCGGACATCAACTCCGATATACTCCTGCGCAAAATACTAAAGCCCGAGTCAGGATTGTTCGCGCCATGTCTCATGTCGAACTGATGTACGAATGGGTGTCGAAACGATATACCACGTCCGATGGAGGACTTCCGCTTGACGCCTACGCGTTATTAACGATTCGGGTGGGTCATGTACTCAAAACACGCGCAGGAAACGTAATGCTCGGTGCGGCGCTCGAAAATGCTACTGATGCCGCAATCGAACATATACGGTTTTACCCGATGCCACCCAGGCATCTGACTTTCTCTCTCAAATACGAATTGTCAGGTTCATGACTTTTACAATCTTCTCTAAATCCCCGTTTTTCCTATCTCTAACCTGGATGCTGACTGTTTTTATGTCAATAGGTCTATCTGCATGTGAACTGATCGGCAGCGGCAATGACGGTGAAATCAGTCGATCAGGTACTGTACTGATTGCAAACGGAGGCAATTTCGGCGATCAGAATGGTACCATAACCAGCTTTGATCAACAAACAGGCGTGGTTGATCAGCACACACCGATGAGCGGGTTTCTACAAGGACTCGTTGCAAATGATGGCAAGATCTACGCGCTACTGAATACATTTTCTATTGGCCGGGTGGACGTTCTGGAGGCGGAAACCCTGAGTCCGATTGATCAAATTGCAGACGTCACGGCCCCTCGGTTTATGGTTTTTGGATCAGACCTGGCCTACGTTTCAAACTTTGTTTTTGGATCAAACGGGCATGTTTCGGTGATTTCACTTTCCACAAATGCGGTACAAAACACGATTCCGGTAGGTGAAAACCCGGAAGGATTATTACTGGATGGTGCCTTCTTGTTTGTCGCGAACAATGGTAGCCTCGGAGACGGAAATACCGTGACTGTTATTGACACGAAGACGGACAACACAGTGAATCGAACTGTTCCATGTGACGGTCCCCGCGATATCCTGGGAGGAGGGAATGATGGGATCATCATCATCTGCTCTGGTAAAACGGTTTATAACGCGGATTTCTCTGAAGTACTGGAACGGACCCATGGCGCGATTCTGTTTTTCGACTCCTCAATGGACATGTTAGAGGATCAGATCAACTTGAACTTTCAACCTCTGTCTACAAACGGAACCGCCGCAGGGATATTCGTTGCGTCAAAAAACGAGCTGTACGTGATAGACGGTGACGCTAACACAATCACAAGAATCAACACCGAATCCCGGGCCGTTACCTCTCAAGTTCAGCTCTCAACAGCCGGGGGCTTGACCGGGATATCGGGGATTGCGTACGACGAGCGGGAAAACATAATTTATGTCGGGCGTTTCCCGGTCAGCAGCGGGGGGCCATTTCCGGACTTTACAACATCCGGGACGATTCAGATATACTCACGAACGTTTGAACTTACCGAGTCATTTCTCGCGGGCGTAGCAATCTCACAAATTTTGATTAAAAACTGATCACAATGGCAATTATTGATCGTTGTGTTTGCCGGGACCAGACGTTTGCTTCCCTGAAAAAGGTGGCCGATAAAATCGGTGCACGCAGCCTGAAGTCGTTGCAGCGTTCGGTTTTATTCGGAGATAACTGCGAGTTATGCCATCCGTACGTGAGCGAAATGCTCAGAACCGGACAAGTCAGATTCAGTCACGTTCTGGCCAGTTCACCGCAGCAGAATCGCGATATCGATGTCGATGTCGAATCCGAAAAAGA
>SMXK01000212.1 GCA_004356265.1 Bacteroidota bacterium | reverse complement strand
GACCTCGCAGAAGAATTTGGCGCAGCACTCATGGTGGACGATGCTCATGCCATCGGAGTTATTGGTGAGGGCGGAAAGGGTTCTGCCAGTCATTTTGGTGTCAGTGACAGGGTCCACTTAACGACCGGCACGTTCTCGAAAAGTTTTGCCTCATTGGGTGGGTTTTGCTTGGGGTCCCATGACGTAATTGGATATATCCGTCACTCGAGCAATACCCATATTTATAGTGCTTCGATGCCACCTGCGAATGTGGCTACCGTGTTGGCGTGCCTGGATATCCTGGAAGCGGAACCAGAACGAGTAAATCGTTTATGGACAATCTCAGATTATATGCGTGACGGGTTCCGGAATTTAGGATTCAATGTCTGGAACAGTCAGACACCGATCATCCCGGTCGTAGCTGGCGATATGCAGACGTGTTTCCTGATGTGGCGCGACCTGCTTGAAGAAGGTGTATTTGTGAATGCTGTGGTCCCTCCCGCGGTACCTCCAGGACAGTCTTTGCTCAGAACATCATACATGGCGACACATACGAACGAAGATCTCGATTATATCCTGGATGCGTTTGCGCGTGTTGGGAAGATCCATGGGATTCTTCAGAATAACGGTTCACCCGGCTAGATTCGATTATCCGATCCATCGTGTGTACCGATGTTTATTCGCCAAACTGTTCCTCAAATCAGATTCGAATGGCCGTTCCAACTATCTCGCTGGTGAAGTCCCGGGCCGATCGGAAAACTTTTATCAAGTTTCCATATCGGCTTTATCGCGATACCCCCATGTGGGTCCCGCCTCTTCTCGTTGATATGGAGCATCTCGTCAATGTGAAAAAGAATGCATTCTTTGAACACGGGAAGGGCGCGTTTTTTCTTGCCCGGTCCAGTTCCGGAGAAATTGTAGGACGTATAGCCGGCATCGTAAACGGGATGCATCTGAAGAAGTATAACGACGGAGTCGGATTTTTCGGCTTCTATGAATGCATTAACGATTCGGACGTATCAAAAGCGCTATTTGAAGCAGCGTCGGACTGGTTGAAAGCCGAAGGAATGAGCTCGATTCGTGGTCCGGTCAACCCGTCGATGAATGATACCGCGGGGCTGTTGATATCGGGGTTTGAACGCCAGCCGGCGGTAATGTTGCCGTACAATTTTGACTATTACGAGCAGCAGCTTCTGGATTTTGGATTCGAGCGATGCACAACGATGTGGTCATATTACACAAACGTCAGGCTCGTAGACGCAACGCGCCTTTTACGCGGAGCTGATATTATCAAAAGGCGTAATCCCCATCTGACTATTCGTACTCTGGACATGAAGGAGTACGAGACGGATGCGCGTGCCCTGCTGGAAGTATATAATGATGCCTGGTCGGAAAACTGGGGCCATGTACCCATGACGGACGGTGAATTCGCTCAGATGACCAAGTCGATGAAGGAAATCATCAACCCGGACCTCGTGAATATCGTGATGGATGGTGACGAACCGATCGCGTTCAGCGTCTCACTTCCGGACATCAACTACGCCCTTATAAAAATCCGGAACGGGCGGTTATTACCATTCGGAATTCTGAAATTGTTCGCGATGATAAAGCTTGATGCCATCCGGGAAAGTCGGATGCTTTTGATGGGCGTAAAGAAAAAATATCAGGGTAAAGGTCTGGACATGTTAGTCGTCGCTGATATGTTGGTACGCAACAGAAAAATAGGGATGTTAGGTTGCGATATGAGCTGGGTGCTCGACGATAATTTAAAGCTCAGAAATTTTCTAGAGGGCATCGGTTGCGTTAAAGAAAATGAATATGCCCTGTTTGAACTACCTATAGCCTGATCGCCGGGCTATTGTCTCTCTTGCTCCATTCCGCGTCAATTTCTAATTGTTTTGTCGCCGCTTCTCACCCCGATTTCTTTCGTCTATTTTGACCTCGATGACACGCTCCTGGATCATCGCGGCGCGGAGAAGCTGGCATTACGTCGGATGTATGAAACCATACCAGAATTGCAAAGATTTGACAATCTGGAGCAGCTTCAATCGATTTATCATCAGATTAATACCAAGGTGTGGATTCAGTACGCCGATGCTGTAATAAACAAAGATTCTGCGCGTGTGTTACGATTTACAAACCTCCTTCTGGATGTTGGCGTTTCTGACGATAATTTGAGCGACAATCTCGGCCACCTCTATCTGAAGTTGTATGCCAACTACTGGAAATGGATGGACGGGGCGCAAGAGATGTTCGTGCGTGTTGCTTCGCACTTGAAAGTTGGCATCTTGACTAATGGATTCGCCGAAGTCCAACGTCAGAAAATTTCGCAATTTTCTGAACTGAGCCGTCTGGCTTCCTGTATCGTCATCAGCGAAGAAACAGGGTTCATGAAACCTGATCCGCGCATTTTTGACTACGCAACGCGAGAATCCGGTTTCAATGCGAACGAAATATTATTTGTTGGCGATTCTCTTCGAAGCGATGTTCGCGGAGGAAAAAATGCCGGTTGGACCGTTGCCTGGCTGGTGGACGAAATTAAACCGAACGAACGAAATATTGCTGATGTGACGTTTAGCTCCTGGCAAGAATTCGAAGGGGAAATACTTCCCATCCTGGTTTCGTCATAAACGTTCGAAAACGCCTTAAACAAAAAAAGCTACCTCTGGGGCAGCTCCTTTTGTATCCTGACGCGCAAACCTCCTTCCCAGCTTGTACAGTTCACCGAGATGACATACAGTTCCGGAAAAGGAGGTCGAATCTCGCTGTTGTCTTGTGAAGCAGTTGCCCGTTTCATCCGACGTCGCATGCCAGCTTCTGCAGTGACTGGTTACCCACTCACCTCAGGTTCTGACACACTCTATGTCTATTCCGTATGGGCATACGGGACAGACAGCTAACCCAGAATACTTTTGGATCCAGATCTCCCACCTTGCGGCGGTCCTTCTTTCTCCGCGATTCCAAACCTGGCTTCCAAATGGAACCCTGATTCAGTCACTGTCATGCCGGTTCCTCATCCGAAGATGGTTTACCGACACTTATTCGCCCGTCGTTGCTTCGCCCTCCCGAAGGAGTGCAAATCTACTCGGAGCGAACCCGCTTCTGAAAACCCTCCCAAAGGAGTGTTATCAGTATGTAGCGGAAGATTCACCGATCTAATATTTTGTTGAGCTCTCGCGACATAAAACCGAAATTTCACCTCACGTTGCTCTCAACTCACTTAATTCAGCGCTCTATAACCAAAAAGATGTCCGCCGGGACGTTCATACTTTTCAATCTTCGAGTATGCTCTCTCCATATTGACGTTGAACACTCGCGTGAGCAAATATTCTGTCCGTCCGAAAGGAGCAGCATTCAGATGACCAGATGGCCATCTTTAGGGCTAACCTCATGCAGCCTAGAGACTCAGTCGCGTCAAGGAACAGTGCCGTAAAGCACTGGCACTATAATATCCCATCGACCACCGTATGTCAACACAATCTATGTTTGATTCTTCCACAAAGAGTGAACACCGATATCCACAGGCCGTGCATAAGTCAGGTTTTTCCTGAAATACAAAAAGCCCGGCCAACGCAGACCGAGCTTTTTGATGCCCATTATATTACGCGACTGAGGTCCCTCCACAGGGACTTAACCAGGCAACATGATTCTACAAGATACGAGAGAATCAGGTTCTTGTCAAAATGCAATAACGGCCTTTAGTGAAATCTTGGTCGAATACTAATGGAATGGGCCTTCAAACACTGATCGCAATAACGGCTAGAGTCCGATCTGACTAAAAAAGGCACTCAGTACGCTTGCATCCAGCGCAATGGCTATTAGTGCACCACCGAAAGCACCACCCAGGTGAGCATCGTGTGCGATGTACGCACCACCAATCGGTCTCTTGGTTCGCATCGCCCAGACGGAAAAGACTACAAACGCTACGGCGAATACCCAGGCTGGCATCCAAATAAAAAAGAAAAGGCCGATTTGGCTCAAGGGATTGTACAGGCAATACGCGAATACAATTCCTGATATCGAGCCAGATGCCCCTACGGCTGAATACAGTTTATTCTCCCGGTTCATGACATACGCCATGGCATGTGCACTCAGTCCCGCTCCAAAATAGATAAGAATGAAGCCTGCTCCGCCAATTCTCATTTCCAGATAGGGTCCGAAAAAGTACAGGGTCATCATGTTAAAAAATAAGTGGCCCAGGCCGGCGTGGATAAAGCCACCGGTAATCACCCTGTAATATTCTTTGTTTTCTGTAATTCTACGGGGCGTGAACGCCATTCGTGTAACCAGAGACTGGTCCATGAATATCGAATACACGCCAATAATGCCATTTATGAGTAGAAGAAAAAGGGATAGAGGGGCTTCGGCAAACAAGTTCATTTAATACTCGGGCAATAAAGGCAGTTACTGAGGAATCGTCCGCGTGGTAAACGAGACTTTGTTACCGAAGTTCGAGCCACTGCACTTTGACCAACATTAACTGGCCCTAGGAACCGGCTGTACCCCCGGACTCTGAATTGATCTTTGCTCGAGCTTTCGGAAATCGATCGAGCGGAAGGTTTACCCGGTGCCTGTCTTCGTACCTGCTTCTGACCCGCCGGTTGAAACGGGTCATCCGCATTCTGAGCGATGTCTCAGACGTACCCAATATTTCACCAATTTCTGCATACGTAAGACATCCTGCGAACACCCTGTACTCAAACAGACACCTGACAATATCGTCTGCCATATCCAGTTCGCGTCGAGCAATCCGAAGTTGATCCAGTTGATCATCCGTGAAGGCGTCGAACTCGAAAACCGGATAGAATCCCGTCACCGAAACTGACAACGTGTCCAGATCCGGAACGCTGAGTTCCTGCTCACGGTGCATCGACTTTCGTTTTTTCCTGAGGAACCGACTCAGATTGTTTTTGAACATTCGCCGGCAATAATGCGCAACTTTTCTTACGCGACTCCACGATCGTTCAAATTCAACAACCGATTCGCTCGCCATATCCCAGGCGTCGGACTTTGACAACAAGGGCTCCACATGAACCTTGCCCAAATAATATTCGAGCGCACTTGTGTGCACCCAGACGAGCATTTTATCTCGCGATGTAACATCGCCGTCTAGAGAACGCGATAACCACTCGTCAAGGCGTTCTGTACCATTGATAACGTATTCAGATGTGGGCTCCTGAATACTTGGTGTTATAGAGAGAAGCATTATGGATTCGAATCTTACGGGGGAGAATACTCATACCCCTGACCCGGATCCTCATCCTTTATAACTCGACGACTGCGACTAAGCGCTCGGTATTCACATAGGATGAAAAACCGGCATCCAGAAACGAGGCGAACTCTTCAAGATCCATCATACCGCTCGTACGACTAATCAACTGCTGCCCCGACGGATCTACGATAGCGTACGTTGGAAGCGCTACGGTACCTGTAAGATTTAGCTGGTACCGATTAAACTCGTCTCCCAATTCAATCCCGTCTGTATACAATCGTAATAACACGAAATCGCGTTCAAACCGCTGCGCGATGGGAGGCCGGATAAATACATTTGCCTCCATTTCCCTGCAATTTGTACAAGTGTATCCCGTAAAGTCTATCAAGACCGGTTTTTTCACGATAAGCGCCTCCGCGAAAGCTCCATCGATATCGTCCGTAAACCAATCCGCCTCAAAAACATTTCCTCCTGAGTTTGTCGCAAACGAAAAACCACTCAGTAAACTTACATCAGAGGCATTTCGCGGAGGCAAATACGCGTCCAGTTTATTCAGCGGTGCCCCCAATAAACCGGGCATCATATACAGGGCCATCATAAAAAAGAACGACGCAGACATCATCCTCCCAGCGCCCAGCGATTCCAGTCGAGGTTCATTATTTAGAGGCAGTTTACCCAACAGATATAGTCCGGTCAGAAAGAAGATTACGATCACAAACGCGATGCCGAGCGGTCGAGAGATCAAGCCCCACTGCCAGATCAAATCGGAGTTCGATAAAAATTTAACCGCCGCCGCCAGTTCAATAAATCCGAGTACGACTTTGGAAACGTTCATCCAGGAACCGGACCGGGGAAGCGATGCGAGAGCATTCGGAAACAACGCAAAAAATACAAACGGAAGGGCAAACGTGGTACTATACACAACCATTCCCAGAAGCGGATAGAGCCAGGTACCGCCTGAAGCAGCCGCCAGAAGCCCACCTACGAAAGGAGCTGTACATGAAAAGGAAACGAGTGTTAAAGTCAAGCCCATGAAGATGGTCCCCACAATTCCTTTACCCTCTTTCCCTTTCCTGTCGAAATAGTTCAGCAGATTATTGGGCAGGCGGATTTCGTACAATCCGAGCAATGATAAAGCGAAACCAACCAGCACAATGGCGATGAAGAGGTTTACCCAAGGATTCGAAGCGATACGCTGTGCTCCTGCAGCGCCGATAACCATCGCAGCGACTATACCGACTGTCGTAAACGTGACAATAATTGAGCCGCCAAAAAGTGTGGCCATTTTTGTAGCCGCAGCCCGGTCGTGGGCGTGCTTCGTGAAATATGAGACCGTAAGCGGAATCATCGGAAAGACGCATGGCGTGAGGAGCGACGCCAGGCCTGCTCCAATCGCGAGTAATAAAAATGAGAATAATCCACCCGCCCGGTACTGATTAAAATCCGATGTTGTGGACACAGATCCGGCAGACAACGCGGCTCCCGATCCTGAAAATGTGTCTTGAATAAACCGATCGTCGGCAAGCAAGGAATTCATGGTCTCATCGGTTGCAGAACATTCCGGACTTGTACACGCTGCATTCACGCGGAGATTTGCGAAAACGGTCGTGGTGGTCGGATTGAGGCAGATTCCAAATCCATCGCTGCAGATTTGAAACCTGACGTCTGCGACGAGCGAATCCAATCCGTCAGGAGCATCAGCGTCGGCTTTAAAGGGTGCAACAAAACGGGCCCGCTTGTGAAAGAACTTTAAGACCATGTCGAACTGCTCGTCCAAACTCTCTTCAGGCTTGATCTGCCGGATCGGCTCCACGTGGTACACACCTTCAGGGAGACTGGGCCACTCCATTTCCACGCCGAACGGTCTGGGGACTCCAATCACCTTCTGCGGCAGACTGCTATCGAGGGCATATACTTTCCAGTCCCCATCTAACTCAATATCTACAACCAGTAAAGTCGTATCGCCAGGTCCGATTACCGATGGGGATAAAGACGCAGTCCACGTAACCACATCAGCCGCAGATCGAATGTTTCCGAGTTGGGCACTTGCTGTCTGTATTGAACCGAGGAGACCGCCGAAAATCAGCAATCCTGCTGCGATAATAATACCAGCGTTGACCGTGGCCTTCGTGGCCGCCTTTTGCTTGGGCACGGGTCGCATGCCTGATGCCTGCCTGCGGACAGTTCTACATATGAGGGACAAATAATCGAGCATCTAATTGGGCTACATCATGTATTCGCATTTTACAGCGCTTTCTGCCGTTAATTGTTCTCTCCGCGGCTCTATATGTTTCCTGCCGCCTCAGATCGTTACCGTCTACCGAGGTTAAACCCCCTACCGCAATTTAAGAGCGGTTTTGGGCGGACGGTTTTATATAAAAAGGGCGCTTTCGACGAGAGTCGAAAGCGCCCCAACAAATCAGAGTGCCCGGGTAATCATGACAATCAGGATTTTACCGTAAGATGCTCGGGGTCGACACGCACTTTTACCTTACACGTCACTTCCGGATGAACCCGAATTGTTGCCGTGTAAACACCCAGCGTACGAATATCTTCGTCTATCTGAATGTTCTTCCTCTCGATGGAAACGCCGTGAGTTGCAAATGCAATTGCGAGATCCTGTGGTGTGACGGACCCGAAGATTCGTTCTTCCTTGCCGACCTTGGCTGTAACAACCAACTCGAGCGATTCGATTTCACGAGCAAGATTTTCTGCATCACCTTTTTTCTGGGCCAGTTTACGCGCCGACTGGCGACGTTCTTCTTCCCAGGCACGGATCGCATTCGGCGTGGCCAGAAGAGCCAGTTTGTTTGGAATAAGAAAATTCCGGCCGTAACCGTTTTTCACTTCTACAACCTGTCCCTCGTCACCGAGGTTAGCTACGTCTTGGAGCAGGATGATTTTCATGATCGTTTTTTAACTTATTTGAGCGAATCCGCGACGAACGGAATCAAGGACAGATGGCGAGCTTTTTTTACGGCACGCGTAAGCATGCGCTGAAAATGAGCCGGGACATTCGTAATCCTTCTGGGAAGAATTTTGCCCTGTTCGTTCAGGTACCGCTTCAGTAATTCGATGTCTTTATAATCGACGTATTTTACATCGTTCAGACTGGACTGTTTTGCCATTTTATATACTGCCGGAAAAGCAGATCAGTATGTAACCGATCTGTGTCCCTAAGCTTCCGCTCCTTCGGCTTTAGGATTTGTAGTGTCGCTGTCATCTGAATCTGCTTCAGCTTCGGTTACGGCCGCGGCATCTGTCGCGGCTTCGGTTGCGGCTTCGGCATCTGTCGCGGCTTCGGTTGCGGCTTCGGCAGGAGCTTCGGCGGCTGGCACAGTTACCTTAGCAGCTTCTTCCTTTACAGTTTCTGCCGGTGCAGCATCCTTTGCATCCTTAGTTGCATCCTTCTTTGCATCCTTAGTTGCAGGAGAATCTGAAGGCTTGGCAGCGCCATTCTTAGAACCCTCAGAACGAGCCGATTTAGCAGGACCGGAATCTGATTTAGGTTTTTCTTCGATTGGAGCGTGAGTCGAACGAACCGTTTTCTGGTACTCGTAATGACGAATCATTTTCGCATCCATTTTCATGGTCAGATAGCGCAATACATTGTCATCGATTTCGAGTGATCTCTCAAGACGCAGGATTATAGATCCTGGTGCACGGAAATACATGTTTACGTAGAAGCCATTACGCTTCTTCATGATCGGATAAGCCAGGCGGCGACTGCCCCACTGGTCTACTTCGACCACTTCGCCACCGTTTTCAGTAACATAGCTACTGACGCGCTTGATCAGATCCTGGACCTGATTATCACTGATGACTGCGTTGATCACATACGTCAATTCGTATGTGTTATGGTTTGAAGCCATTAAATCCCTCTGGATTCGTGAATTAATGTGCCCCCCTTCAAACGACGCTGTTCAGCTTCAGAACGACTGTGGAGTCAGCTTTAGAACGCCTGAGGAGCAGGGACTATAGAGCCAAGCAAGATAGGAAGACGATCCGGCTATCGCTACGCACCGCTTTCGGCTTCGCCGTTTTTCCACGATGAGCCCACCCTCTGTTCACAATCGATACGCTTGAACGAGATTCGACACGCCTATAAATTCGCGAGGCGCTCTGCGTTTTCAGCGGCCCGCAGTGCATTGATGACTTCGTCCAGGTGACCGTCCAGAATCCGCTCGAGTGCGTGATTCTTATCGTCCCCTTCGAGCCGGTGATCTGTAACCCGACCTTGAGGCCAATTGTACGTTCGAATTTTGGCGCTTCTGTCCCCGGTACTGACCATTGAACGCCGGGCCTCGCTTCGTTCCGATTCGATTTTCGCCAGCTCTTGTTCGTACAACCGCGATCGCAAGACCCGCATCGCTTTATCGCGATTCTTATGTTGACTTTTCTCGTCCTGGCACGTTACTACCAGTCCTGACGGAATGTGAGTAATCCTGACCGCCGAGTCCGTCGTATTTACGCTCTGCCCGCCGGGTCCACTCGACCGAAACACATCTATCTTCAGATCATTTGGTCCGATTTCAACATCCACTTCCTCTGCTTCGGGTAGAACCGCCACTGACGCAGCCGAGGTATGAATTCTGCCACTCGATTCCGTTGAAGGCACCCGCTGGACGCGATGGACCCCGCTTTCGTATTTCATAAGACCAAATGCATCGGTTCCATGAACGCCGAAAATAATCTCCTTGTACCCGCCCATGGTTCCTTCAGACCCGTTGATGAGTTCTGTTTTCCAGCCGTGTAATTCGGCGAACCGGGAGTATATCCTGTATAAATCGCCGGCAAACAGGGCAGCCTCATCGCCACCCGTTCCTGCTCTGATCTCTACGATGGCGTCGCGGGCATCTTCCGGATTTTTGGGGATAAGTTGGAGTCTGAGATCTTCTTCAAGCCCGGGAATTTTTTCGTTGATCTCGTCCAGTTCCATGGTGGCCATCTCGACCATTTCGGGATCCGATTTTTCCGCGACTAACTCCTTCAAATCGTCTCGCTCCGCGAGCATTCCCTGGTACACGTCAATCGCTTCCACAACACCTTTCATTGAGGCGTATTCGCGTCCAAGTGTAGCCATCGCTTTGGGATCTACGGCGATTTCAGGCTTGGACATCTCCTGATTGATTTCCTGAAATCGCGATTTTATCCCCGCCAGGACGTCTGAATCGATCATAAAGGGATCGTTATGGTGGGCGTTTCGTAGTCGACGCTCGTGTACGCCGATTCGAATCTATAGTTCGGTAGGCGCGGGCCACCAGAAGCCAGGTTATTCTACCGTAACACTCTTTGCAAGATTTCGGGGTTGATCTACGTCACATCCTCTGAGCAGCGCGATATGATAGGACAGCAGCTGGAGTGGAATCACAGTCAGAAGAGGTGACAAATACTCGAGCGTCGATGGAATTCGGATCACATGTTTGCATAACCGGTCTAATTCCGGGTCCTCATTGTCAGTCACCGCAATGACTACACCCTCTCGCGCTACGACCTCTTCGATATTAGACAAAACCTTGTCATAGCTTGAATCCTTGTTCGCTATAAACACGACTGGCATGAACTGGTCGATGAGAGCGATAGGACCGTGTTTCATCTCCGCAGCCGGATAGCCTTCCGCATGGATATACGAAATCTCTTTCAGTTTCAATGCACCCTCGAGAGCTACCGGAAAATTCGGGCCCCGTCCGAGATACAGGAAATTGGACATGTAGCTGTATTCCTGACCGATCGATTTGATCTCATCGCTCTTCTTCAGGACCTCTTCGACCTTGCCGGGGATGGCTTTAAGCTCTTTCAAATAGGTGTTGGTTTCGTCGGCGCTAAGCGCCCCACCCTGACCAAGTTTAACAGCGAGCATGGCCAGAACCGTTACCTGCCCTGTAAATGCCTTGGTCGACGCAACCCCGATTTCAGGGCCGGCATGGAGGTAAATACCGGCGTCGGACTCGCGCGCAATTGTCGAGCCAACCGTATTACAAATCGCGAAAACAGGTATACCCTGCGACTGTGCTTCGCGAACAGCTGCGAGCGTATCGGCTGTTTCACCGGATTGTGATATCACAAAAACTACATCGCCCTTCCTCAGGATCGGGTTTCTATATCTGAATTCGCTGGCATACTCCACTTCCACCGGAATTCGGGCGATGCCCTCGATCATATACTCTCCGACGAGCGCCGCGTGCCACGACGTTCCGCAGGCGCAAATAATAATGCGATCAGCAGATTTTAACATTTCCAGATGGGGCGTCAATCCACCCAATCGAACATGTTGGTTTGATGCGTCGATCCGACCGCGCATCGCATTCTCAATTGACTTTGGCTGTTCGAATATTTCCTTCAGCATGAAGTGTGGATAGCCACCTTTTTCGATCTCCTGAAGATCCCAGTCCAAATGGTTGATTTCCTTGTGCTGAACCACATTGTCAACTGACAACACTTCGTATCCCCAGCGCCTGATAACGGCCATTTCGCCGTCATTCAAATAAATAACATCGCGAGTGTATTCGATAATGGGCGCAGCATCTGAGCCCAGGAAATATTCGTTTTCACCAACTCCCAAGATGAGCGGACTTCCATTTCTGGCTGCGATCAGCAGGTCTGGTTCATCGGAGGAAACAAGCGCAATGCCATATGCACCAACTATGTGTCTCAGCGCCTCCTGGACGGACTCGACCAATGACTGGTCGTTCTTGTTATGAATATCTTCAATCAGACGAACCAGGACTTCGGTATCCGTCTGACTCTCGAACGTGTGACCATTCTGCTGAAGTTTCTCCCGAATGGCAGCATAGTTTTCGATGATCCCGTTATGCACAAGAGCAAACTTTCCGTCAGAGCTCGTGTGAGGGTGAGCGTTCACGTCGCTGGGCACGCCGTGTGTGGCCCACCGGGTATGCCCAATTCCCAGATTCCCGGACACCTTGTTTCCGTCCAGTTCTCGCACCAGGACTTCGACTTTGCCGAGCTTTTTCCGCACGTCAAGATCGCCATTTACGACAGCAATACCGGCTGAATCGTAACCACGGTATTCCATCCGCTGAAGACCTTTTAGTAAAACGGCCGACGCGTCGCGGTTACCAATATATCCGACTATTCCACACATACATAAATTGCTTTAAGGGTATCATCCCCTTAATGATCGGCCGATTGCCAGAGCAATCAACTCCAATTCCTTTATCAGACCGGATATTTCATGTTGGTGATTTTCGTCCACGACAGCACCGGCTGAATCAGTCGTCGAAAACTTCACCCAGATCCCGTCTGCACCCGCTGCAACAGCGCTTCGGGTAACGGGGAATTGATGCCGTAGGCCTCCCCGCGAAAAGGTTGGATCAACAACAATAGGAAGATGTGTGGTTTCTTTTACTTCCGGGATAATCGCGATATCAACAGGCCGGAAAAAGCTGGACGGCTCACCGACTGCAAAAGGTCGCGAGGCACCTTCGCACAGAATCACATTCGGATTTCCTCCGGTAAGGATAACTTCGGCGCTGACAAGCCATTCTTGTACCGATGCCAGCGAATTGCGCCTGAGCAGAACCGGTGTCTGGGTCCGGCCGACCGCCCTGAGAAGTGAGTTGTTTTGCATATTTCCGGCACTGATGTGATACAGGTTAACCTCACCTTCGGAAGATTCAACATCGACCGATTCAGAAATATCAACCATGTCGGCACTGATTTCGTCCATCAACAGGACCTCGTTACCGCCGACTGCTACATTCCCGAGGTGCACGACCGTACGTTCCTTCTGCCAGGTCCGGCTCGCAAGTTTGTATGGGGTCGTAATTCTGTAGACCTCTGCAACACCGTCCAGAATGCGTACCTGACGAAGTTGAAAATCGCGCTGCACACCAATGGCGCACAAAACCGTTTGTTGCTGACCGCTGGTTCTGAGGACATCGAATCCTTTTGCGCTCAACCGCTGGATTACGTTTTCGACATGCGCCTCCGGGGCGCCAACCTGCATCACTACAACCATCTTGCTGTCTCGAAATGTTGATCAGTTACGATACGACCTGAACCAAGCGATAGTTTTTGCCTCCCTTCCTCAGCACAATGATTTTCCCGTCGATCAGATCATCACGGCCAATACGACGCGATTCGTCACTCTGACGGGTGTTGTTGACGTAGAAGCCACCGGATCGGATCAACCGGCGAGCTTCGCCCTTGGATTGCGTCAATCCGCTCTCGACCATCAGGTCCAGGGCACCCATACCATCGCCATCGAAATTTTCATGAGGCAATTCACTTGACGGAACGTCCTCAAACACGTCCATTATATCCTGCACAGACAGATTATCCATGGCCTCACCGAAAAGAACTCGTGACGCCGTTT
Source organism: Bacteroidota bacterium (assembly GCA_004356265.1). Taxonomy (GTDB): domain Bacteria; phylum Bacteroidota; class Rhodothermia; order Rhodothermales; family UBA10348; genus N075bin62. The sequence goes on along the minus strand of SMXK01000212.1, from coordinate 4,485 downwards.
CAGCGGATTGAAGTGCCGATTCTCCATGCACCATGGCCGTTACTTTGCTTGCAAGCATCCTCTGTGCGGATCTTTTTTCGGGAGACTCCTCCAGCTCGGCGGCCAGGTCTTCTATTTCGTCCTGATTCAGCCAGGTGAAATATTTAAGATAGGAGACGACGTCGCGGTCATCGGTATTCAGCCAGAATTGGTAGAACTTGTACGGCGACGTACGGGAAGCCTCCAGCCAGACAGTGTCGGATTCCGTTTTACCGAATTTTGTACCCGAGGCGTTTGTAACGAGAGGAAATACAAGGCCGTGAGCTTTTTTGCCGCGTTTCCGACGAATCAATTCCGCGCCCGCCAGGATATTTCCCCATTGATCACTTCCGCCAAGTTGCAGCGTACAATCATACCGGTTATAGAGTTCAAGAAAGTCATATGCCTGTAGCATCATGTACGTAAACTCCGTATACGTGATACCGTCCTCGGACTGGAGTCTTCGCTTCACAGACTCCTTGGCCATCATGTAGTTAACCGTGAAGTGTTTTCCCGTATCCCGAAGAAAATCGATGAGCGACAGTTCGCCGAGCCAGTCAAGATTGTTTACAATTCTAGCTGGATTGTGAGCCGCCTTGAAGTCCAGAAAGGGCTCTAACTGCCGGCGAATTCCCGCAAGATTTTCTTCAACCTGTGCGCTGTCCAGCAATTGCCGCTCCAGAGTTTTTCCGCTCGGATCCCCGATCAGCCCCGTGCCTCCACCAACGATCGCGATCGGAGAATGTCCAAATTTCTGTAATCGAGCCAGTCCCATTATGGGCACAAGTGAACCGACGTGTAAACTGGATGCTGTCGGATCGAATCCGATATAGGCGGTAACGGACTCTTTGCCCAGAATTTCTTTCAGGTTTGGCGTGGCGTCGGTTAACATGCCACGCCATTCAAATTCGTCGTACAGATTCGCGCTCGAGCTCAACGTTTAACGGTCATAAGGTGGTTGAAATTGGGATAGGAACGCTGAGACAGCCCACACCGAGGACGGTTCCTTTATGCATAACGCTCCAGCGTAAAGTTTTCCCCCAGGTATCGACGGCGGACTTCGGGGTCGGCCACGAGGTCTTCTGCGGTGCCTTGTTTCAGGATTTTACCCTCGTATAACAGGTAGGCCCTGTCGGTGATGGCAAGCGTTTCGTGCACGTTATGATCAGTGATTAATACACCAATTCCACGTTCCTTCAGTCCCACCACGATGCGTTGAATGTCTTCGACCGCGATCGGGTCAACGCCGGCAAATGGTTCGTCGAGAAGAAAAAAGCGTGGACTGGTCGCGAGTGCGCGAGCGATTTCTGTCCTTCTTCTTTCCCCACCAGACAACATGTAGCCTTTTGACCGGCGCACCCGTTCAAGCCCGAACTCCAGAATCATTTCTTCGACCCGGGTAGACCGTTCTGATTTTGTCAGCTTCTGATACTCCAGAACAGCATGGATATTCTCCTCTACTGTCAGATGCGTGAATATTGATGCTTCCTGGGCGAGATAACCGATGCCCCGGCGGGCTCGCTGATACATCGGAAGGCGCGTTATATCTTTGCCGTCTAATTCGACCGTTCCGCCATCGGGCTGTACCATCCCGATAATCATATAGAACGTAGTCGTCTTGCCAGCTCCGTTCGGGCCCAACAGTCCCACTATTTCACCCTGCTTAACCTCGAGTTCAACCGCTTTCACGACGGACTTTTTCTTGTATCGCTTGATTAGGTCATGTACCCGTAATATTGATCCGGTATTCTCGACCGGTACCACTCCGGAGACAGCCGGTATCCGGCCTTGGGTTTCATCGGGTTGTAGTTCAGGGTCAAGATCAGGGTCGCGATCAGAAGCAGCCGCATCTCGAATTTTTGAGGGTCGGGCCTTATCCCCGAGTATCGTAACGCCAGAGGCGAGGTTTTCCAGTTCGTTTCGCGGCGCTTCCCCGGATTCGGGTACAACCGGACTGTTCGGAATCATCCGGTAAGCCCGGCGCCAGGCCTCGATGGCTTTTTCCTCCTGCATACTTGACTCGTATGCCTGCGCCAATAGAACGTGGGCAATCACAAATGTCGGAACCAACTCTACGACCTCTTCCAGAATAGGAATGGCCTTCTCGGGAGTCCCGTCCTTGAACAGTTCGAGAGCCAATTCGATTTCAGCTATTGCCATTGTGTACCTACAATCTCGCCATTAATTTCTCAGAGCTGCATGTGCCGGTTTCTCTGCTCGACTCTTCTCAGCCAGGCCTCACGGAATTTCGAGTTGTCTGGCCTTCTCTCCGGCTCCCACCGATAACCGCTCAAATTTTTTGCTTGATCAACAATGTTCGCGGGATAATATTCGCCGTCCAGGTCGACGTACGAGCCAATCTTAATCAGCTCACCATTCTTGAACGAGAACACAATACGGTCCGAAGATAGTCTCGTAGCCTTCTGTTCGCCCTCGTCGGGTGCCTCCATATAATATAGTGCCTCGGCGTTGGGTGAGACCATCATTGTTCGAAGACTGTCGTTTTCGAACAATCCAACGAGTGTGCGTCCTTTTAATTGCTGCACGCGTGACAGCAGCGAATCGTATTCAGCCACAAATACGTTCCCATCGGCCCGAAGCGAGTCCAGGAGGCCGTTCACCCGTGTAAGCCGAAGGTCTTCGGACGTAATTTGTGTAAGATCGAGCCAGGCAACCGGCGATCCATAAGAGCGAGTCAATACCGAGGCGCCATCTTTTGACCTGATGTAGGTTAAGGTGTCGCTGATCACGCTGAAATTACCCTGAATAACTTCCACGCTGTCTGTAGCTACAACATTAACTGTAGTATCCGATTGTGTCAGATACAAGTGCTGACTTTTCACGAACAACGAGTCGATACCGGTTGAGTCTGACGAAACCTGAAGCATATCAACGTTTCCTGCAAAGTGACTTGAGTCTGTCAACCCGCTGTGGAAGAGAGTGTTTGCGAATATGGTGACAAGTTCGCCGTCCGTCCGTTCAACATACACGTGGCCGCGAGCACGCGTTTCTTCCAGATCGCGCAAATATGTGAGTGTATCGGCTGAAACATAGAGTGAATCTTGACGAAGTTCGACTCGCGAATCGAACTCGGCGCGGGCTTCTTTGGACCAGTACGTGCCGAAACGACTGGTCAAAACCGTTGTGCTGTCTTCGAACTGAACACCGTTGTTAAATACTGTCCGCTTCTCATCTCTGTAAAAGATGGCATCCGGTGCGGTTAATACGACGCGACCGTCAGTGATGAGAACATTTCCGCTCGCCTCTCCGACCTGTGTATCTGTAAAATAAACAACTGTATCTGCATACAGGGTATCGCCGAGCTCAACAATTCGAACCTCGCCGACAAATTTGAATCGAAATTCAGATTCTTGAAAACCGGTAAGTGCAATCAGTTCTGTGTCACACTGAATAAAAACGGGACGCGTGACCTCGCTGACAGATACCCCGTCTTGAATAAATGATCGCCCCAGCTGCCCTCTGTAAACGACATTGTCCGGATCACATTCAGAAACTGACTCGGTATTTTGTGCGACAGCGACGCCGACAGCAACAGTGACGAACGCGATCACTTGCAGACATAAAAGAACGGTAGCGACAACAAGTCTTGTCAGGGGCGGTATAGGAGAGCTCAACCAGTTCAACGATTATTGCGGTTGCGCGATGATTCCGTCGGATCTGCATCGGTTGAAAAAGTTGTGCCTGTAAAGTTTTCCAGAATGGCTTCTGAGAGATCCTCATTGGCCACCAACCTGTATCCGGATGTTCGCCTTCCGGACTCGGTAATGGTCGCAAATCCAGGTGTTCGCAACTTCCGATCCTCCTCGGTCCATGTAAGATGTTCGCTTTCTATCACCGTTCCGGATATCGAAGTAGCGACCACATCACCATGTGCCACAAATCTATTTTCCCGCTCATAATAATAAATCCGGTCCGCGAAAACGACTGCGGATGAATCGCCGGCGACATCGAAGATATCGACCTTTACGCGGACAGAATCGCCGTCTGCGGACTGCAACAGCATAAAAATGCTATCCGGACGTTCGTATTTCAACACGTGTCCAGCCGTCAAATGCAAACGTAGATATCCATTCTCGGTAATGGTGAGATCTACATTCCAGCTCTCCTGATCCGGATCTTCGCTCGATCGCAGAGACTCGATGGTAACGGGAGGTTGATTGTCCGCACAGCCTGACATAAATATGAAAAACAGGGAAATCAATGTCGCAGACGAATATCCCATGCGGGTGCACGTCCCCTGATTGGGCCCAAGTCGATCAGAAGTGTTCTGATTTGAGGTATTATGTCTTGTAAAGCCGAGTTCCATGGCTGTCAATTTACGGACCCGGCGGTCAATCCGTAACAGATTTCGGGTCAACCCGACGATGGCTTCTGAGATTCTTGCATCAAGAAGATGCAGCGTCAAGAACGATTGAAACACCCGGGGTGACGACAGCACTGGCAGTT
>SMXK01000211.1 GCA_004356265.1 Bacteroidota bacterium | reverse complement strand
GAGATGCTTTCTTCGCCTGGCGCTCAAGACTCCTGACATGTTTGTCCAGTTCGTCGACAATGTCCCGGACCCGATTTAAGTCGGTTTGAGTTCCGGCAAGCTTTCGAAGCGTCTGACCTCGCCGTGTTTTGTATTTCGAAATACCCGCAGCTTCCTCAAACATGTGGCGGCGGTCATCGGCACTGTCTGACAATATATCTTCAATCATCTTGAGCTCAATGACTGAATAAGCACCGGCGCCCATGCCAGTGTCCATAAACAGATCTGTAATGTCTTTCAACCGACATTGAACACCGTTCAACAGGTACTCCGATTCGCCAGACCGGAAGAGCCGCCTGCCGATGGTTACTTCGCTGTACTCGATGGGCAAGACGCCCCTTGTATTTTCGATGGTCAGCAGGACCTCTGACATGCCGAGCGGCCTTCGGGTTGAGGTGCCGTTGAAAATAATATCCTCCATCTTGTCGGAGCGCAAAATTCGTGCACGCTGTTCACCTATGACCCAGCGCACAGCGTCAACGATATTGGACTTGCCACATCCGTTCGGTCCGACCACCGCGGTGACGCCGGAAGAAAAGTCCACGACCGTGCGGTCGGCAAAACTTTTAAACCCGTGTAGTTCAAGTTTACTTAAGTACATTCAGAAGCCGAATTGGAATAATGAAGGAGCCGGGCATTGCGACCGGCAACTGGTAATAAATGTAGTATATAACCGTTTTGCAAATCAAATTATCCACAAAATATTTTGTGGATATATGTGCTCTAAGTTCAGTGAAATCAGTAGATTATGAGAGAGCCTTCGTTGCGACCACATCAATAACAGCCGTTATTGCATGAGTTTCAATTTATTTTGCACAGATGGAGAGTTTCGGGATATATTCTGTGGGATAGACGTCTGATTTATCAGCTTTTAATTTATGGGTGGCGATTCGATAACCGGACTACTTCTTGCGCATCGCGAAGGAGATAAAGATGCCAGTGAACGCCTATTGACGTTGGCATACAACGAATTGCACCAAATGGCGCATCGGCAGCTGCAGTACCGGCGGCCTGGACAGACTCTGAATACGACAGGTCTTGTGCACGAGGCCTATATAAAACTGTTCGACAAGTCAGACAGTAGTTTTAACGACAGAATTCATTTTTACGCGTTGTCGGCGAAAGCGATGCGACAGATTCTTGTCGATTATGCCCGTAAGGTTCATGCTGAAAAACGCGGCGGGAAACAGCATCGAACGGATCTACATCCGTCGATGATCAGCACGGCTGATACAAATGTCGAAATTCTGGATATAGACGAGGCGCTCAAAAAGCTTCACGAGTTAAGTCCGAGAATGGCTCAAATCGTTGAATTGAGATTTTTCGGTGGGATGTCGATCGAGGAAATTGCTGCTGTGTTGTCTCTTTCCAGCCGGACTGTGGACCGGGATTGGTTGAAGGCCAAGTCATTTTTATATCTTGTGCTTGCCGAGGAATCGAAGTAGAGTCACGAATGCTTCCATCGGTCGCCCGGGCGGCCGTATCCTATGCGACCATATTCTTCCTGAGTACCCTCACGATACACCCTCAATGAAAGGAATCAGCCCTGAGCGTTGGAGCGAGATAGACCGGATTCTGGATGCTGCTCTTGAATTGGATCCGGCGGCCCGCGCGTCGTTCGTGACGGAGTCCTGCGGGGATGATTCTGATCTGGTGAAGGATGTCATGTCGCTTCTGGATGCGGCTGAAAAATCGTCCGGTTTTTTAGAGAAGTCCGGGAAAGATCATCTCAACGACATGTTGGCTGATATGGTCGAGCAGCTCGACGATGATGAGGAAAATGATCCGTACGTGAACAAAACGATGGGTCCGTATCGCTTGATCAGGCGCCTCGGACGCGGCGGCATGGGGCAGGTATACCTTGGTGTCAGGCAGGACAAGGCGGACGATCGGTTCGTGGCGATCAAAATTATTCGCCGTGGGATGGACACGGATGAAATATTACATCGATTTCGGGTCGAGCGAAGAATCCTTGCAAGCCTCACGCATCCGAACATCGCCCGACTTCTCGATGGTGGGGCAACGGATGACGGACTGTCTTACTTCGTTATGGACTACGTGGACGGCACCTCTCTGACCGCTTTCTCGGATCGTGAGCGCCTTACAATTGATGAGCGATTAGCGCTTTTTGAACAAATCTGTTCAGCCATCCATTATGCTCACCAGAAACTGATTATTCATCGGGATATCAAACCCAGCAATATCCTGGTTACAGACGAGCGGGAAGTTAAGTTGCTCGATTTCGGAATTGCAAAATTCCTGGACCCTGGCGCTACGGATGCCGATCTTCCGATGACAAAAACAGGCGTCCGCGTGATGACTCCTGATTATGCCTCGCCTGAGCAGATTCGCGGGGATCGGATTACCACAGTCAGCGACGTGTACCAGCTCGGTATTTTACTCTACGAGCTTTTGACAGGAAGCAGGCCGTATGATTTTACCGACGAAGCGCGGGCGGAAATCGAAAGAATCATTCTGGAAAAAGAACCTGAAAAGCCCAGTACGGCCATTAAACGGGTAAAGTCAAGTGATTCCGACTCCGACGCAGAACTGACCAGCACCCGTAGCGCACCTATCGATCGGATCCGGAAACAACTTTCTGGTGATCTCGATCGAATCGTGTTGATGGCCCTCAGAAAAGATCCGGACAGGCGGTATCAGTCTGCAGATCAGTTCAAGCAGGACATCATCGCTTTCAGGACCGGGAGGCCTGTTCTGGCTCAAAGTGATACCTTCGTCTACAGGACCGGAAAATTTGTGCGTCGGCACAAGGGGGGAGTAGCTGCTTCTGCAATTTTTGTTCTGATGCTCATCACGGTATTTGTACTCGTGGTCCGTTTCGCTTTTGTGACTGCCGAGCAAAACAAGGAAATCCAGCAAGCGCTTCTGAAAAAAGATCAGGTGACCGAGCTGATGCTCGGAATGTTTGGAGACGTGGATCCGGAAATGGCGAGAGGGCGTGAGGTCACAGCACGGGAACTGCTGGATCGGGGCGTAGCCCGAATTGAGCTCGAACTCGGCGACCAACCTGATGTGCAGGCAGAAATGTTGAATTCCATCGGGGTTGTTTATTTGCAGCTCGGGCTTCTGGAAAAGGCAGAACCGCTCTTATTTCGAGCCCTCGAAATGCGGCGTGTTTTATACGGCGGCGAGCAGCATGCGGACCTTGCCCAGAGCCTTTTCGATGTGGCTCGGTGGTACGAAGAAAACCTGGATGAACGAGCCGAAATCATGCATCTTGAGGCTTTTGATATGCGAAGCCGCCTCTATGAGAGGCCACACATGGCGATCGCAGAAAGCAGCCATGAGTTGGGCGTTGTATATCTGGATATGATGGCAGATCATGAACGAGCGGAAGGATATCTGCAAGACGCTCTGGATATGTTCATGGAGTTAGAAGGCCCGGAAAGTCGGAAAATATCGGAGGCTCTGTCTAACCTGGGAGTGGTGTATTCGAGTGGGGATATGGCGGATTTAGTAGCAGCCGAAATCGTCACCAGCAGGGCGCTATCCATGCAGCGACAACTTCTGGGAAATGACCACCCATTTGTCGCCAGCAATTTGAATAATCTGGGAGCGCTGGCGTACGATCTGGGGAATTACGAGGCCTCTCAACAGTTGCTTGAAGAAGCCATTGCGCTTCGCAGACTTCTGTATGGCGACCACTACGCCGGTCTGGCTAATTCAATGAATAAACTCAGTCAGGTACTTCGCGAGCTCGGGCAGTTTGATGAGTCTGAACGATTAATTAGAGATGCGATTTCGATCCATGGTGAGAACTATGCTTCATTGCACCCCCGAACAGGACATGACTATCATATGCTTGGGCTGGTGCTCGAGCGGGACAATAGACCGGTGGAAGCAGAAGAAGCATTTCGTACGGCAGTAGCAATTCTGTCTGAAACGGTTCCGGCCGGGCACTACCTGCTCGCTGATGCTCAGGCTTCGCTGGACAGTTTGTTGCGTTGATTACCGTTGGTCCCTGCAATATGATTGGCATCGTCCGGGCGCATGGTTTCAAACTGTAGACCACTACCATCTTCCGAAACGTCGATTCGGATCTTCTGACCTTTCGTAATCCATCCGGATAAAATCTCTTCGGCCAATTTATTCGTCACCTGTTGTTGCAGGACTCGTTTCAGGGGCCTGGCTCCGAAAACGGGATCAAATCCTTTCTGTGCGATAAAGTCCCCGGCAGCATCAGTCAGTTCCAGGTCGATTTCGCTCGCTCGCGCTGCAAGTTTACGAACTTGTTCAAACTGGATATCGGCAATGCGTCTGATTGATTTTCGTCCCAGAGGGTGAAACACTACAATTTCATCGATCCGATTCAGGAATTCCGGCCTCATCTGTTTTTTTAACAGGGCCATGAGGGAATCCCGGAGTTCCTCCTCAACTTCAGCCGTCACCTCTTCGCTGGAGTCGATTGTATTTTGAATGATTTCTGACCCGAGATTACTGGTCATGATGATGATCGTATTTTTGAAATCGATTACCCTTCCCTGATTATCTGTAAGGCGTCCATCATCCAATACCTGAAGAAGGATGTTGAATACATCCGGATGGGCCTTTTCAATTTCATCCAACAGTACAACCGAATACGGTTTACGGCGCACAAGCTCTGTAAGCTGGCCACCTTCTTCGTAACCCACGTATCCCGGAGGCGCGCCCACAAGTCGGCTCACAGAATGCCGTTCCTGGTATTCACTCATGTCAATCCGGACGAGAGCGTGTTCGTCATTGAATAAAAATTCCGCGAGAGCTTTGGCCAATTCGGTCTTTCCAACTCCAGTTGAACCGAGAAAAATGAACGATCCGATAGGCCGATTTTCTTCCTGCAATCCGGCTCGTCCTCGTCGCACCGCGTTGGCTACCGCTTCTACGGCTTCCCGCTGACCAACTACCCGCTTTTCAAGCTCATCATCCATTCTAAGAAGCTTCAACCGTTCGCTTTCCAACATCCGAGAGACGGGAATACCTGTCCACTTCGCGACGACCGCTGCTATATCCTCTGAATCAATTTCTTCTGTCAGGAGCGCACCGGCCTGCTGAATCTCGGAAAGCCGCTTTTTACTCTCTTCTACTACCCGCTCCAGTTCGGGAATCGAACCATACCGAATTTCGGCAACTTCCGCATACAGGCCTTCTCGTTCCATTCGCTCTGCGCTGGTCCGGAGGTTTTCAATTTCCTCCTTCGCGTCTCGAATTTTCTGGATGACCTCTTTTTCTTTTATCCAGCGGGCTGACAGCGCCAGTTTTTGTTCTTCCAGGTTGGCGAGTTGCTCGGCGATCGAACCCAGCTTGACCTTGTCCTTCTCTCGCTTCATAGCCTCCCGCTCGATTTCGAGTTGACGAATCTGTCGTTCGAGTTGATCGATCTCTTCCGGCATGGAATCGATT